>JAGGWM010000135.1 GCA_021157445.1 Thermococcus sp.
GGGTGCACCAGTTCGAGGAGTACATATACCCCGGCGGCTTCGTGGAGTTCTTCAACAGGAAAGTCCTGGGTTCGAAGCGAGAGGACTGGCCGCTCACAAAAACGCACGCCCTTTGGATCAACGTTCCGATAATCTTCGTCGCGTTCCCGCTCTCGGCCATACTTGCGGGTCTTGTTGATATCTCAATCGGAATATGGACGGCCTATTTCTCGATCCTAAATGCTCTCTCGCACGTGGGCATGTTCTTCAGGCACGGCTACAACCCGGGCCTCGTGGCGAGCGTGTTGCTCAACATACCCATCGGCGCTTACACGGTTTACTACTTCGCCACCAGTCATCCGCTGTCGCTGGGTGCACATATCGCTGGCTTTCTCGTCGCTCTGGCGATCCAAGGCGCGCTGATGGTTTGGGGGCTAAAGTTCATGAAAACAAAAGCTAAACAAAGTAAAAAGTAAGTGAAAAACTTGGAAATTGAGTGTTTTTCAAAATTAATGGATAAGGGAATATATCAAGTGGTTTGGCTCTTTCTTGTGGATCTCGTCATCCCCTATCATGGACTTTAAGTGCCCTTCAAAACCCCACTATTCCCCGCACTCTCTTGGAACTATGGATGGCGGGCCCGGCGGGATTTGAACCCGCGACCTTCGCCTCCGGAGGGCGACGCTCTGTCCAGACTAAGCTACGGGCCCTCGATAATATCCAGAGAAAATGGGATTAAAAATCTTTTTCCTTCCTGACCAAGAAAACTTTATTAATCTCCCGCTTATATTCAAGTGTGAATTACTTCAAATATGGTGTAGTCATATGGACGAGGAATATCTGGCCTTGTTTGTTCGTGTTATGAGTGTATTCATAGCCACTGGAACCCTCGGAGTGCTTATTCACTCATATCTAAAGCACAAGATAAAAGCCCTCCTTCTCTGGTCAGCTGGTTGGGTGTTTTTCATACTAATGCAGGTGGCGTCTTATACGGGAAATAACGAAGGGATTGCACTTTTTTATTCTCTCTTCTCGGGGACTCTGGTATACGGAGCTTTGATATATCTTAAGGAGTATGGAGACATCAAAACGTCAATAAAGCTGGAGCTAATAGGAATTATTCCTCCTCTCTTTGCCCTCTATGGTATACTCTTAATTCATTTAGGGCTTCCGTATAGTTTTTCTTCTGCTGAAGTGCCCTTTGTTGTTCTTTCTGGGATATTCTTTCTATTTTCTGGATTTGTTTTCTTAGCAATGGGTAAAAAGAAAAGAAGTAGCCTTAATCTCAGCATCTTGACAATCGCATTTGGTATCTTTGTTCTTCTTTATCCAGTAAGACTGAGTCTCTCACACCTTAGCTTTGTATGGATACTTCTTGGCACTGCGCTCTCCGTAAGCATGGCGTTTCTCATGATAAATCTTGTAACTTCCAGAGAGTTTCTATTCTTTGAGGAGCCCGTGGAATTAAAAGTTGTTTTGGAACCCGGTGCTAGGCTTATAGCCCCAAAAGAGTATGAGCAGATAAAGAAGAACCTCAAGGACTATCCTGTGCTGGCATTTGTTAGGAGCTTAGACGTTCCGGAAAAGTGGAAAGTTTATTATTTGAGCACTGAAGAGCGAGAAGATCGGCTTTCCCCAACAAATCTTGCATATATGGCCCAGATGATAAGCGAGTACTTTAGAGAGGCAAAAGAAAAAGGCCTCGAAGGAGTTGTAATAATAGATTGCTTGGAGTATCTGTCAATGTACAATGGCTTTGAGTCCATTGTGAAATTTTTAGCGGCATTAAAGGATTTTGCGCTGATAAACAGTGGAGTGCTCCTTGTAGTTATTGAAGAAGAGGCCTGGAACAAACGTCAGCTTGCAATTCTAAGGCGCATTTTTAGTTAGAACTTTTAAGTTATAACTTCAAAGTTAAGTTTAAGAGACTCAGAAGCCTAAAACCTAAGGTGACCCTATGAAGCTCGTTCCGCTTGCATCTGAAAGTCTAGGCGTTAGGAGCCTTACAACGTTTTTGGAGATTGGAAAGACAGGAATTCTTATTGATCCCGGAGTAGCGTTAGGTCCAAAGCGCTATTCCCTCCCTCCGGCCAAGGCAGAGATTGAAGCTCTACAAAAAGCAAGAGAAAAAATACAGCAGTATTCAAAAAAAGCCCGGATAATAACAATTTCCCACTACCATTACGATCATCACACTCCATTCTTTGAGGGGATTTATGAAAGCTCTTCTCCTGAAAAAGCGAAAGAGCTTTACAGCCGGAAAATCCTTCTTATAAAGCACCCCGGGGAGAACATAAACTTCAGCCAGAAGAGGAGGGCATGGGCTTTCCTTAAGGAGGCAGAGAAAATAGCAGAGAAAATTGAGTATGCCGATGGAAAGTTCTTTGACTTTGGAGACTTTATAATTGAGTTTTCTCCAGCAGTTCCACATGGAAGTGAGGGCTCAAAACTCGGCTTTGTTGTGATGGTCATGGTGGACGATGGAAAACAAAGGCTGATCCATGCAAGTGATATCCAGCTTTTGAGTAGGGCCTCCAAGGAA
>JAGGWM010000216.1 GCA_021157445.1 Thermococcus sp.
GCAGGCTTATTTACAGCATAGTTATTTCAAGGAGATTTGGTGTCGAAGTTCTAGGAAGGGTAAATTCACTAATATCACAGGCATTTTTACTGGCTGTCCCGTTAAGCTTTTTTGCCATGGCTTTAGGGAAATATACCTCTGAGTTCTTGGGAAAGGGAGAGATAGAAAAAATAAAGTCCATGACCATGTTAGGATTTTCTTTTCCTTTTATTGGCCTAGTCTTGATTCCTTTTAACTTTTATTTGGCTATTTTAGCAGTTTTGAGAGCGCTTCAGCTAACATTTCGGAGCTTTATTTATGGTCTTCACCGGGGTGAGATTTACGCCTATGCAATGCTAGGGGCGTTTATCCTGTTTGTTGGGGGATTTTTTTCAGAAAATTACTATTTTCCCTATATCGGTCTTCTTTCTGGCGTGGTTATCTTCGGATTTTTATATCTCTTTAAGGAGAGACTATTTGGAAAACCCACTCCCAGTACCTTTAAACTTCTCTTAGAATATTCCAGCTTTGCATTTCTTGGAGCAATTTCGGGAGTTTTCCTTGTCCAGGCACCATATTTCCTAAGCGAGAGGTTGGCTTCTCCTAAAGTTGCCGGCGTTGTCTCGGCTTCTCTGTCAGCGGCGTTTTTGCTGACCTACCTACCCCAGGTTTTTCAATCGGCGATAATGCCATTGTACTCCTACAAATACGGAAAAGACGAAATGGAGTACGTAAAGTGGCTTGCCGAAGAGTCTACAAAGATACTCACTCTTTTAGTAGCTTTGGTTGTTTTCTCTCTTTTACTTGTGGGCAGAGAGATTTTGTCGCTTCTCTTTGGGTTTTATCTGGGCAGTGAGTTCTACTTAGCTCTCATAGCAGTGGAAACCTACATAGCCTATAACCCTAGTATAGTGGCATTGAATTCAACAAAATATGTGAGAGAAGGGACCGTTATTGCTCTTTTGGGAGCTGGAGTTTCTCTAGTTGCCTGGCTATTATTGATTGGGCCCTTTAAGGAATATGGGGCTGTTTTGGGGCTCTTCTTGGGATACCTCTCGATACTGATTGGAACATCTCTCGTGGCAAACAAAAAACTAAAAGTCTCGTTTGACTGTTACACTCAATTTACCGTGGCTATTTTGTTGCAATCTGCTGTATTCATTTCAAAAATCCTTCTGTTATTGGCTTTCGTAGTATACCTATGGCTCTTCAGAAAAGAAATAAGAGAGACACTAAAGCTTCTCAAACCTTTCCGTGGTAGAGGATTTTAATAAGCTCCTCCGGTAACCCTTCTGCTTTGATCTTATCTTCTATAATCTTCTTGTCGTAGTCAACCTCTACGAATTTTGTGTGCAGGTTGTCAACGTTTATGATGGCAAAAGTTGCTTTATGTTCCTTTCCGAGAGGGAATCCAATGCTACCCGGGCATACTACCCTTCCATATCTCGTCATGGCATTCATGGGAAGTTTTGGAGATGCCACTAACAGGAGTTCATACTCCTTTACTGGTCTCATAAGGGCTTCATAATACGTGGTGGGTTGCTCTGGAAGAACCTTACCTTCGAATGGGTTTAAGGGACTCCCATAGACTCCAAAAATATCGTTTTTACCGATTTTGTCGACGAGATATATTGGCAGGTCTCTTATGAACTCCCTTCCCTCATGGCCGAGCTTTTCCCATGTGTATTTTAAAGCTTCTTTTACGTATGGTTCAAGGGCAAGTTTGTCGAGATAGCCGGGCCCCTCTGCATGTGGATCGCTCATAGCTATTATCTGGTCGAATTCCCCCCGAATTATCTTCACATGGTTGTCCTTCATTAGGTCATCGAGAACATCGAGAACTTCCCTTGGATATGGGAACAATCCAATGATGTTTCCGAGTATGTAATATTTTTCAATGTCGTAGCCTTCTTCCTTAAGCTCCTCAATTCTTCCAAGGGCTTTTACAAGGGCGGGGAAGTTTCCGTTGATATTTGCCAGTACTGCCACGTATGTCATCCTATCACCTCCCCAATTTTTCTAACTTTTATTTACTAAAAGAGGTATTTAAGCTTTTCGAAATCATAAGGGATCAGAAGGGCAAGAGCTTTCGTTTCTTTTTCTTTTCTTGTTTGGTTCTTGCATTGCTGAGCAGATAGAGCATAAGTGCATCTTCTATCATTCCTATCACCTCCTTGCTTTGTTAGAACATTATTTTTATTTTGAAGCTCTCCGAAAGAAACGCTCTATGTTTTAACTACCAAGTGTTATTTAAAAATTTTTGGTTATTTTCATGCTAAGGTTACAAAGACAAAAAGAGGTTTTGGCGCCCCGGCGGGGATTTGAACCCCGGACCTCGAGGTCCGCAGCCTCGCGCCCTATCCAGACTAGGCCACCGGGGCATCAAGGGAACTTTTGGGAGAGACCTTATAAATTTTGCCCGCAAGTTTCCTTATGGTGATTACATATGGACAGAATGAAAAGATTCTTAGAATATCTTGAGGAATACGATGGGGCATTGATAACCCCCGGTAGCAATCTCTATTATTTAACCGGAATGGCACCTCAAGCAACTGAAGAAAGGCTCTTTCTTCTTGTGGTCAATAGAGATGGAGAAAGCGTTTTAATAGCGCCCAAGCTCTATGAAAACGAAGTTGAATGGAAAAATGTTGTGTTCTGGAGAGATGAGGAGAATCCTTATGGGGTTCTTGAAAGAGTCCTATCTTCCCTAAACTTGAAAAGCGGTAAGATTCTGGTGGAAGATACAATGAGGGCGAGCTTCTTAATTCATATCGAACGGTTTTTAGAGAATTACACTTTTTACCCTCTGAGTGTAGTTACAAAAGAAATGCGAATGCGTAAAGGTGAAAAAGAAATAAGGCTGATGAAAAAGGCCGCTGAGATTGTAGATAAGGTTTTTTACGAAATAGCAAGCAGAGACTTAATGGGAAAAAGCGAAAAGCAAGTTGCCTTGGAAATCGAGTTTCTTATTAGGGAGCTGGCAGATGATGTGGCCTTTCCTCCTATAGTTGCTTCCGGCAAAAATGCTGCAAATCCTCATCATTCGCCTGGTGAAAGAAAAATAAGGCATGGAGACTTTGTGATACTCGACTTTGGGGCAAGATACAAAGGTTACTGCTCGGATATAACGAGAACTGTGGCAATAGGTCACGCCAATGAGAAGCTTAAGGAAATCTATGAAATCGTTAAAGAAGCTCAAGAAAGGGCTTTCCAGAGTGTTCGTGAGGGGATAAAAGCTGGGGATGTCGACATAGCTGCAAGAGAACACATAGCTAGGAAAGGTTATGGAGAATACTTTATCCACAGAACAGGACATGGATTGGGTTTGGAAGTCCATGAAGAGCCCTATATAAGTCAAGCAAGCGAAAGGATTCTTGAAAATAGCATGACATTTACAATTGAACCCGGCATCTACATCCCAAATTTGGGCGGTGTGAGAATAGAAGACGATGTTGTTGTGGAGAAAAAAGGAAAAAGACTTACAAAAGCTGAAAGGGAACTAATGGTTCTTTGAACCCGCTACATAGACCTCAAGAACTTTTATGTCTCTCAGCTCTTCCTCTTTAGCTTCAAATGGATCCCGATCCACTATAATAAAGTCTCCAAATTTGCCCTCTTCAAGGGTTCCAAGTTCATCCTCGGCATGCATTATGCAGGCGGAGCCATAGGTATAGCTGTGGAGGCTCTCCTCAAGAGAGAGGCATTCACCCTTTGTGTAGTTATAGGTCTCAATGCCTTCGAATTTGCCCCTGGTCACTGCCGCATAGATGCTTTCCCAGGGATTTGCGGGCTCTATAGGAGAATCTGTACCAAAACCTATCATAACCCCTTCTTCAAGCATGCTCTTGAAGGGGTAAACCCATTTTGCCCTTCTTTTTCCAACTCTCTTCACTACCCACCAATCGCTTATTACAAACCTTGGCTGGACCGAAGCAACAACTCCAAGCCTCTTCATCCTCTTTATTTGGTCTTCCCTTAAAATTGATGCGTGTTCTATGCGGTTCCTCTCTCCTCCGAGCTCATCATAAATGCCTAGAATCATGTCTGTGGTTTTATCCCCTATTCCGTGGATTGCCATCTGGAGACCTAGCCGATGGGCTTCTTGAACTATTTTCTTTAACTCTTCTCTGCTTATGTTGGGGTGTCCGGTTGTAGGGGCATCTTCATAGGGTTTGGAAAGCCATGCTGTCCGGGCTCCAAGGCTTCCATCGGCAAGAACCTTTATCCCCATAATCTTTACCCTCTTACTCCCGACTCCTCTGGTAAGGCCAAGGCCTTTCAATTCTTCAAGAAGGGAAGGATTTAGGTATACAAACACCCTAATAGGGAGCTTACCTTCGTTATCTAGCTCCAGAAGCGCTCTAAGGCTTTTCTTATTTACACTCACGAAGCCGACACTTGTAACACCCTGTGAAAGGACGAACTTAGCCCCTTCTTCGAGAAAGTGTTTGTAATCTTCGACCGTTAAAGTCTCGTTGATAATCTCTCTTACCTTTTCCAGGGCGTTTTCTTTTATTATCCCGGTTTCAAGGTCTGCATCTTCACCTTCTTCTAAGCTTACCATCTCCATAGCTTTCGTGTTTAAAACAGCTGCATGAAAACAGGTTCTATACAAAAGCACTGGTTTGCTGTTAACAATCTCGTCCAAATCCTTTTTTGTGGGGTACCTTCCAAGCTCTTCCTGATCCCATCCAAAACCGAGAATCCAGCTTGTATTCGTTTTGTTGGCATAATCCTTGAGCTTCTCCTTTAATTCTTCTATGCTTTTTGTCCCCTTTAAATTGAGCATTTTCAAAGACTGCCCGAGGGAATTTAGATGAATATGGGAATCTATGAACCCCGGCAGGGCAATTTTTCCCTTTAAATCTACCACTTCTCCTTCAAGTTCCTCAGCAATTTTGCGAGCCTTTTCACTATTTCCGGTATAGAGTACCTTTTCATTGCCTATAACAATGGCTTCTGTAGTTTTCAAAGGTTTAAAAGATATGTATATTTTCCCGTTCACAAAAGCCCTGATCAATTTGTCTCCCCTTTTCTGGTTTGTTGTTTGACTTTTATATTTTCTTTGGTTGGCCTATCAAAAAGTCCTTAAGTTGGGAGATGTAAGATGTGATAGCCGATGAAGAGCGGTTTCGGAACTGAAGGGTGATGTCACCAGCTATCGCTGAGGCTCATATTTATAAATTCGTCCGGTAATCATACCC
>JAGGWM010000166.1 GCA_021157445.1 Thermococcus sp.
ATAGTTAGTATAAAAAGCGTTCTTTTGCACCCTGATGAAGATCAGCTTGCAATGCTCGTTAAGAGAGATGTTCCAACCGTACATCCCAATGATACTTTAAGAAAAGCCGTTAAGCTAATGCTTGAACACGACTACAGGCGTGTGGTTGTGGTAGATGACCAAAATCGCGTTGTAGGCATTCTAACAGTGGGCGATATAATAAGAAGGTATCTATCCAAGAACGAGAAAATGAAAAAGATAGAAATTGAGCCATATTACCAGAGATACGTGAGCGTTGTCTGGCGGGGAACACCTCTAAAAGCCGCATTAAAAGCACTACTGCTCTCAAATTCCATGGCTCTACCCGTAATAGATGATGAGGGAAACCTCATAGGCATCGTTGACGAGACCGATCTTCTCAAAGATAGCGAGATTGTAAGGGTGATGAAAAGTGCAGAGTTAGCAGCTTCCAGCGAGGAGGAGTGGATACTAGAAAGCCACCCAGTGCTTCTATTTGAGAAAGCAGAGCTCCAACTCCCCAAGAAGCCAGTAGAAGAAATCATGACAACTGAACTAAAGCTTGCAACTCCTCACATGAGCGTCTACGAGGTGGCAAACGTAATGACAAGGGAACAAATAGAGCAGCTACCCGTGGTTAAAGGAGAAGGTGAGATAATAGGACTGATTAGAGACATTGACCTCATAAGAGTAATAGTGAAAAAAGCATGAAAGAAGTTTCCCTTTCTCTTATTGGTTTTGGAAACGTCGGAAAAGGCGTTGCGGAGGTAATCCTCAATAAGCACCAGTGCTTCAAAGAGAAATATGGCCTTGATATCAAAGTAGTGGGCATTACCGACTCTACCGCAACCATATGGGATCCCGATGGAATAAATCTAAAAGAAGCCCTGGAAATTAAGAGAAGTTTTGGTTCGCTTAAATTCTGGGGAAATGAGTATGAGATTTACGATCTAAAGCCCTCTGAAGTGGTTAGAGAAGTGGATAGCGACGTGATAGTTGATGTTACCAATGACAAAAATGCAGCAAACTGGCATTTGAAGGCATTGAATAATGGAAAAGCCGTTGTAACCTCAAACAAGCCACCTGTGGTTTTCAAATACAAGGAGCTCCTTGAAGCATCAGCCAAGAAGAACATGCCTTATCTCTTTGAAGCTACCGTGATGGCAGGGACGCCGATAATAAGTCTCCTAAGGAGTGCTCTTCTTGCTGATTCTATAGAAAAAATTTGGGGCGTGCTTAACGGCACAACAACGTTTATCTTGAATTGTATGGAAGGGGGTATGACCTTTGAAGAGGCCCTTAAAAAAGCTCAAGAGCTCGGAATAGCGGAGAGAGATCCATCAAACGATATCAAAGGAATTGACGCGGGTTATAAGAGCGTTATTCTGCACAACATAGTCTTTCATCCCTTTGATTTCAAAAAAGCCCACATAGAAGGCATAGAGGAGATATCAGAAAGAGAAATCAGAGAAGACTTCAAAAAAGGGACCGTTACACGGCTTGTTGCCCTTGTAGAAGATGGAAAAGTAGAGGTAAGACCCAGAAAATTGCCCATAAACCATTCCCTTGCCGTTAAAGGTACTTCAAACGTTGCTCTAATAGAGAGCGATTTACTTGGAGAGCTTGTTATCAAGGGTGCTGGGGCAGGAGTAAAAGAGACTGCCTCTGGGGTCGTGAGCGATATAATAAAAGCATCGCTGAAAACCAAATATTTATAACTCCTTTCTGGATTTTTTGAATCGGTGAGAGCGTGAAACATGTAATAGCCCTTCATCAAGTTTATGGAGAGCTGATATTCAGAGGGCTTAAGTACCATGAAATAAGGAAGGCTCCGGTTTTTAGGGAAGGGGACACTGTTTTTCTGTACATTGCAAGAGGGGATTTAAGTGTTTTAAGGAGAACTTTAGGAAAGCTCGGTCTGACTGAGGAGCAGGTTTTAACTAAAAGGGGAAGCATTGCTGGGGGATTTGAAGTCGGAGAAGTCATCAAAGCAGATTTTGAAACACTTTGGGAACTAACGAAGGACACAAGCGGGCTTAGCTTTGTCTATGGTGAAGAAGATGGCAAAAAATGGCTCAGACAGTACATAAAAGAATATGGCTATGCCTTCACCATAGAAAAGCCATTTCTTTTTAGAGAACCACTTACAAGAGAAAAAATGAAAGAGCTCTACGGTATTCATGTTGAAGGTATAATCCATCTTTCAAGCAGGACGAGGAGGCCATGGGTTAAAACCCTTCTCGAAGACCTTACCACGAGAGAGGTTCGCTTTATCTAAACATCTTTCACTCGGTTTCTTCTTCAGGATAGTATACCACATAAGGGCCTGTGCTGAGTTTTTTGATTTCTTCCTTTGTGAGGAGCCTGCTCTTAACTTTCTCCCCTATCAATGCGCTGTTTCCAAAGGGATCCATAATTTTCACTGTTAAGGGTTTTTTACCCTCTCTAACTTCTTCAATATAGGATAAGATCTCATCAATCTTTTTTACACTTTCTTTGTCATTTTCCTGGGTTTTAAAGTTCCTAGCCATCAGCAGGGTTTCTCTCGTTCTCTCGAGCACACCTTCTATATTCGTTACAAAGCCTTGACTGGCTGGCCCAGGTTCTATTTTAATCCCAATCTCTTCAAGCTCAATAGTGCCACTTTTGCTCCTTACAACTCTTGTGAAAAGGTCTTTCTCCTCTTCCACCTTAATGGTGTAAAGTTTGGGCTCTTTTTCTTCTAGCACCATAACATCGGCATTCCGGTATCCACACTTCTCACATATTATTGTGGACTCCATTACCTTGCCAAAATATGGAACTTCGTGAATGTGATTGAGGGCTTTTAACGTGTTCTTTCCCCCACATATTGGACAGTCGCCAAGCCTAACCTCATGTATCTCGCTCATTTCAACTCACCAGGACTAAAAAGAAGAGAGGATTTATAAAGGTTAAAGAAGCCGTTCAACCTTTGTATATTTTAATGTCCGAAGGGGTAATGAGAATCTTAATCTCGTGTTTTGCTATTTTTGCCGTCTCTCCCCCCAGAGCCTTGGTAATCCCCTTTATCTGCTCAACAACCTTAGCAAGCACTTCGGGTTTTGACTCTAAAGGCGTTAAATCAGCAATAATAATGTTACCCGCTTGTATTTCTTCGGAAATCTTCTCCAAATCGGTGTAACTAGTAACAACAACCTTCTTAACATATCTAATCTCCGGCTCAACGATTGTCTTCGCTATAACATCCTCTTCCAGGGGAACGACATCAATTTCACGTCTGACATCCCTTTTTTTTCTCGTCCCAAGTTCCTTCTTTGTTTCCTTTGTTTCTTCTTTCTTGATAATCTTGTCAAACAGTCCCATACTTTTCACCCCAAAAAACATTCTTGACTAAGTTACTTTTTGGTATTAGGTCTTTATATTTCTTATGGATGGGACTGCTAATAAGTGGCAAAGAGGTGATATATCAAAAAGTGAAGGTACCTCTTTTACCAATCAGAAAATTAAAATAAAGCAGGTCTCCAGATAGGTAATTAAAAAATTTTTGTAAGTGGTTTAGGCATCTACCTCCCGCTACCTGGGTAAGCCCTTGAATTTCGCTGATTGTCTATATAGAAAAACAATTTCCAGAGATCAGGTATGTAACTTCTTCCCTAAATAGTTCCTAGGTACTTATAAGAAAATGGGGGATGAAAAGGGTCAAAATAACCCCTTTTATCGAAAGGTTTATATACCTTTAATTCAAAAAATAAGAATGAGGAATTTCCCAAGGAGGTGTTGTGAATGGC
>JAGGWM010000140.1 GCA_021157445.1 Thermococcus sp.
AATGTGGGAGCATAATGCTACCAGATAAGAAGAAGGGAGTCTTCGTGTGCAGAAAATGCGGATACGAGGAACCTCTTGATCCTGAGGTAGCAAACAAGTACAAAATAACCCAAAAGGTTAAGCATGAGAGGGAAGACATCCCTGTTATTGAGCAAGATTTGGCCACGCTCCCAAAAGTAAAAATAACTTGTCCAAAGTGTGGCAACGATGAAGCTTACTGGTGGGAAATGCAGACAAGAGCTGGAGATGAGCCTTCAACGATCTTCTACCGCTGTACAAAGTGCGGCTACACATGGAGGAGCTATGAGTAGCGGTGAAAGGGATGGAGAGACTTGAAATAGAAGTTCTTAAACGCCTCGCAGAAAAAGCTTTAAAGGAGTTAGATGAAGCATATAGAAGGTTACCTGATGTGAACAATGGAAAAACTTATTTATTGAGAGGTAAAGAAAGAATAAGGTTGATGGCTAAAATTCTCAACGATATGGAGGGGTAAAGATGCCGTTCGAGATAGTTTTTGATGGAGCGAAGGACTTTGCAAGCTTGATTGACACAGCAAGCAATTTGATTGATGAGGCTGCCTTCAAAGTTACGGAGGAAGGCATATCAATGAGGGCAATGGATCCAAGCAGGGTTGTTTTGATTGATTTAAACCTTCCCGCGGGAATATTTAGTAAATACGATGTCGATGGGGAGGAAACCATTGGGGTTAACATGGATCACTTCAAGAAAATCCTCAAGAGAGGAAAGAGCAAAGATATCCTCGTTCTCAAAAAGGGTGAGGAGAATTTCCTTGAGGTAACCCTCGAGGGAACCGCAAAGAGGACCTTCAGGTTGCCCCTCATTGAGGTTGAAGAACTCGAACTAGAGCTTCCCGAGCTCCCGTTCACGGTAAAAGCGGTAGTTCTTGGTGAAGTTCTCAAAGAGGCGGTTAAAGATGCTTCCCTTGTTAGCGACTCCATAAAGTTCATTGCCAAAGAGAATGAGTTCGTCATGAGGGCAGAAGGAGAAACCCAAGAAGTTGAGATAAAGCTCACGCTTGAGGATGAAGGGTTGCTCGACCTTGAAGTTGAGGAAGAAACAAAGAGTGCCTACGGTGTCAGCTACCTCGCGGATATGGTGAAGGGAATTGGAAAAGCTGACGAAGTAGTTCTCAGATTTGGAAACGAAATGCCTCTCCAGATGGACTATCCAATTAGGGATGAGGGAAGACTCACATTCCTGCTCGCTCCAAGAGTCGAGGAGTAACTTTCCCCTATTATTTTTTAGGTGGTTAAATTGGACCTTGCAAAGCTCAGGGAACTTCTGGAGATGGAGCTATCTTCAAGTGAATTAATTCCCTTAGATGAGGAATTTTACAAAGAATTCGACAGCCTTGTGAAGGCCTTGAAGCTTAGGGCAGAATCTTCCAAGGAAAGGGGAGAGAAAATCGAAGAAAAAATGTATCTTGCAGAAATGAACGTTGCGGAAAAGCTTATCAAGGAGATACTTCGCGCAAGGCTTCATAAGATAGTGGATATGGTCTTTGAAGGGAGGCCGCACAACCTTGTCGGTGAAGAAAGGAAGGTCTTTTCTCTGCTTCTGGCGTTTGTAAACAGGGAGCATATCCCCATGGAAGAGTTTGAGCTAGTCGAAGAAGAAGTCAAGGAGGAGATTCCAGAGAGTGGAAAACGGATCTGGGAGGCTTATCTTGTTCTCGAAGATATTCCAAAGATCATGGACGAACGCCTAAGAGAGTATGGACCTTTCAGAGCCGGTGATTTGGTTACCCTTCCAAGAACTATTGGTCATGTTCTAGTGCAAAGAGAGGCCGCGAGAAGGATAAGCATCTCTCATTAGGTGCTTTCGATGTTTAGCGTTTGTATGAGGGATTGCTACGACACCTGTGCAATTATAAGTGAATTCAAAAATGGCAGGCTTGTTGTTAGAGGAAATCCCCACCATCCAGTAACAGGAGGCTTTCTGTGTCCGAAAGGGGCCCTCTTGCCAAAGTGGTTTCACAGCAAAGAGCGATTAAAGAGCCCACTAATAAGGGAAACACTGGAGGATGAGTTCAAAGAAGTGGGATGGGAAGAGGCTATAAAAGTTGTTGCAGACAGATTAAAAGAAACAATAAAAAACCATGGAAGCGAGAGTGTTCTTGTTTATAACTACGCTGGCGATAGAGGAGTTGTTAATTATGCTTTTCCGCTGAGGCTTTTCCACTATCTCAACACTGCAATGCTTGATTACGGGATTTGCGACAGAGCTGGCCAGGAAGCTTTGAAGGACGTTTATGGAAGTGCAGTAGGAATGGATCCCGAGGAGCTGAAGGATCAGAAGCTCATCGTGTACTGGGGAGTAAATCCCCTATGGACGAATCTTCATGGATTTATGCTTGCAAAAAAATACAAGCTCGAAAAGTGGGTTGTTGATGTCGTTAGAACGGAAACTGCAAAAAGGAGTGAGAAGTTCTTCCAGATAAGACCCAACACAGATGTTTTGTTTGCCCTGGGGATTGCAAAGGTGATTGTGGAGAATAAACTCTACGATGGAGAATTCATTAGGGAAAACGTTTACGGATTTGAAGAATTTGCAGAGTACCTCAAAAGGGTGGATTTGGAATTTGTGAGTGAAGAAACAGGAATTGAAAAGGAAAAAATAGAAGAGTTCGCCTTTGAGTATTCCGAGAAGAAAGGGGTTATCCATATTGGCTATGGATTTCAGCGCTCCCTTAACGGAGGGGAAGCCGTAAGGGCTGTTTCCATTCTTCCCGCACTGGTGGGACATAAATTTGGCTTCATCTACGACATGAAAACAATAGACAAAAGCTATGCAGAGGGCGCTTTTCTAAGAGCAAAACCTGTCAAAAGAATACCCCAGATGAAGCTTGCCGAATACCTCGAGAATGGCGAGATTAAGTTTCTTTACATCTACAACGCTAATCCCTTTGCATCCCTTCCAAACCAGGGGAGATTGAGAAAAGTCATAAAAGAGAGCGATGTATTTGTTGTCGTTCATGATATCTTTCTAACTGATACAGCGCTTCACTCTCACGTGGTTTTGCCCGCTAATACTTTCTTTGAACGATTTGATATTGCCGATTCCTACTATCATCGCTACGTTGCGTTAAACGAGCCGGTAGCAAAGTTCTATGGAAAGAGCAACAGCGAAGTGACGAGAATGCTCGCCAAAGCATTGGGCATAAAAAACCCTTACCTTTACGAAAGCGACGAAGAAGTGATAAGAAAGGTTTTAGAAATGAACGGCTTAAGCCTGGATGAGCTTAAAAGGAAGGGCTTTATCAAGGTTAAGGCAGGAGAAAGAAGATATGAAACTCCAAGTGGAAGAATAGAGTTCTACTCCCAGAGAGCCCTTAGTAGGGGTCTTTCGCCTTTTCCCAAATATAAGCCGTTGAAAGGAAAAGGTCTTCGGCTTTTAAGCCCAACTTGGAAGTTGACGATTACAAGCCAGTACCACAACACCTACAACGTAATCGATCCCCATCTATACATTAACCCCAAAGATGCCAATGTGAGGAAGATTAAGGATAATGACGAGGTTGAGGTGTTCAACGAGCACGGAAAAATAAAAACGAGGGCAAAGGTAAGTGAAGACATTCCTAAGGGAGTTGTGGTTCTTTACAAGGCATTCTGGGTTAAGCTGCTTGGATGGAATATCAATTTTCTCACAACCGATGAAACCGTGGAAAAATATGGAAACTCTTCCGCTTTTCATTCAACCTGGGTAGAAGTGAAGAAGGTATAACCAAATTTGTCCAAAAATGTTTTTATGTATCCCCTCTAATTTTAGAATGGTGAGGAAAAATGAAAGTTTATAGGAAGGATAGGGAGTATCCTCAAGAATATAAAGAAGTTCTCGATGAGTTGAGTACTGTCATTGACCCAATAAGCACAATGAACATACTGGATGCCGGTCTTCTGGCAGGGCTTGACGTTGGTGACGACACCCTTAAGATATGGCTTGCCGTGGAAAGCAATGCGTATTACAACATGATCGGGGGTGCCGCTATAGCCCATTCAAAAATAATAGGGGATATAATGGAGCGTTTTGCCCTTGTGAAGTTTTCAAAGGTGTATATATATGACATGAAGAACAATCTTATTGCAAAATTTGAGAAGAAGTGAGGAAAATGGGATTTTTGGACTTCCTTAAAGAAAAGCCAAGGGGGAAGCTGAAGGAACTCCCTCCTGCAGTTAAAGAAGTTGTAGAAGAGCTTAGAAAAGTTATAGATCCTGAAACGGGGCTTAATATAGTTGGTGAAGGCTTGGTATATGGACTAACCGTAGAGAACAAAAAAGCTATGGTATGGCTTTTACTGGTCAGAACAACTCCAGAGTGCCATTTTGTCAGGCAATAGCTATGAATATGCAGAGGAGAATTATCAAAGATATAATTAAGGTACTGAGAGAGAAGAGGTTTAAGAACGTTAGAGTGTATAACGAAATTGGGCTTTTGCTTGAGGAATGGAGGGCTGAGCATGAGGGCTCCAATTAATGACCTAAAAAGAATTGGAGATGATAAGGTTACGGCAATTGGAATGGGAACATGGGGAGTAGGCGGATGGGAGAGTCCAGACTATTCGAAGGATCAAGAACATATAGAAGCCCTTAGATACGGACTTGAGCTTGGGATGAACCTTATAGACACAGCGGAATTCTATGCCTCCGGTCACAGTGAGGAACTCGTTGGAAAAGCCATCGAAGAGTTTGAGAGGGAGGACATTTTCATAGTAAGCAAGATCTGGCCTACTCACTTTGGATACGAGAGTGCCAAAAAAGCGGCAAGGGCTAGTGCAAAAAGATTGGGAACGTACATAGACCTCTACCTTCTCCACTGGCCTACTGAGGATTTTAGAAGAATAGCGGAAACTCTCCATGCCCTTGAAGAGCTCGTTGATGAAGGTCTCATTAGATACATCGGAGTTAGCAACTTTGACCTTGCGCTCCTCAGGAGGAGCCAGGAGGTTATGAGAAAACATGAAATTGTGGTAAATCAGGTAAAATACTCCCTAAAAGATCGCAGACCAGAAGAAAGCGGCTTGTTGGAGTATATGAAAAAGGAAGGCATCACGCTGATGGCATACACTCCATTGGAAAAGGGAACCCTGGCCAGAAATACCTGTTTGGCGGAGATAGGAAGAAAATACAATAAAACAGCAGCTCAAGTTGCCCTAAACTGGCTCATATGGAAAGAAAACGTCGTTGCAATTCCAAAAGCGGCAAACAAGGAACACATTAGGGAAAACTTCGGCGCAATGGGATGGAGACTCCGCAGAGAGGACTACGAGAATGCTAAAAGATGCGTGTAACGATACCTTTTTAACAATATTCTTCCTCAACTCGGAACATGAATATCTTTATTCCTCTCCTACTGGGCATCGTTGTTGGTTATCTGCTTAGGAATAGAATAAGGGCTAGCATGGACAAGCCAATGAGCGCTGCTTTGCTGTTTTTGATCTTTTTCATGGGAGTTGAAGCAGGTAGGGTGGAGATAGATGCCCTCAAGCTTTTTGTCTCTTCCCTTATATTTGCCTCATTTACAATACTTGGAAGCCTTTTCGTGGCGTTGCTGGGGGTGAGGAGGTGAGTTTTCTTTACTTAGTGATATCTTCTCTCCTTCTGGGTATATTAGCTGGGAAATACACAACCTTGGATTTTGGCAATCTCTACGAGTTTATGTTATATCTTCTCATATTCATCATAGGCATTGACATCGGAAAGAGCAAAGGACTAAGAGAAGAGCTCAAAAAACTCGGAAAACTTTCGCTGCTGCTTCCTGCCTCAACTGTTGTGGGCTCATTGGCAGGGGGCTTCTTGGCTTCTCTCCTCTTGAAGGTTCCTCTTAAGTGGGGCTTGGCAATCTCGGCCGGTTTTGGGTGGTATTCTTTGACGGGACCTCTTTTGGCAACTTATTCGCCAATGTATGGAGTAATCGGATTTCTGGCAAACCTAACAAGGGAAATTTTAACGATCATTTTCTATCCTCTGGCAATAAAGAAGGTTCCAAAAGAGAAGGCAATAGTTATGGGAGGGGCAACGACTATGGATACCACCCTTCCTTTAATGGCAAAATTTGGAGGCACAGAGATAACGCTTCTGGCATTTGTTCATGGGTTTGTTTTGACTGCCATAGCACCATTTCTGATTCCTTTAATTCTTCAGCTTTTGTAGCTCTCAAACTCTTTTTCCTCTAGCTTCTTAATCTCGTGGAGGAGCTCTTCCAGCCTCATTGCTCCTCGCCTCCAATTTTAGTAACATTTTGTGTTTAAAAATTTTTCTGAATCCCTCCAAAAACGTTTTAAAGGGTTCTATGTTAGGGGTTCTCGGACTGTCATGGGTTCATGCTCGGGGGTGTCCGTGAAGGAACCTACCGGGCTTTGTTGGGAGGTGGAAAGATGAAATATCCAAAGCAGATAAGAACATACTGTCCGTTTTGTAAGAAGCACACAGTTCACAAGGAGGAAAGAGTAAAGAAGAGACCAAGAAGTGAGCTTAGTGCAGGTCAGAGAAGATTCAGAAGAATTCTCAAAGGTTACAAGGGTTTCCCAAGACCAAATCCAACTGGAAGAGAAAAGCCAGTGAAAAAGCTTGACCTTAGATTCAGATGCACAGAGTGCGGAAAGGCACACACAAGGGGAAAAGGATTTAGAGTAAAGAAGTTCGAGCTTGTGTGAGGTGAGAAAAATGGCGATGCCTAAGAACCTCATCCCAATGCCAAGGTCGAGATTCCTCAGGGTTAAGTGCATTGACTGTGGAAATGAGCAGATCGTTTTCAGTCATCCTGCAACAAAGGTTCGCTGCTTGGTTTGTGGTTCAACCCTTGTCGAGCCAGCTGGTGGAAAGGGAATCATAAAGGCAAAGATTCTCGAAGTTCTTGAGTGATCTCTCTTATTTTTCTCCAAAACCTTAAAAAGCCTCATACAACTACCTTTATTGGGTAAAATTTTTGGGAGATGATGAAAATGCCGAGGAGAGCTAGAGAATTTCCGGAGGAAGGAGAGTTTGTTGTTGCTACCGTTAAGAGCATCCACCATTACGGTGCATTCTTGACACTTGACGAGTATCCTGGAAAAGAGGGTTTCATGCACATAAGCGAAGTTGCTCCAACTTTTGTGAGGAATATTAGGGATTACCTCAAAGAGGGCCAGAAGATTGTGGCAAAGGTCATACGCGTAGATCCAAGCAAGGGACATATAGACCTAAGCCTTAAAAGGGTTAAGCAGCAGGAAAGAAAGGCAAAGCTCCAGGAGTTCAAGAGGGCCCAAAAGGCAGAGAATCTCTTAAAGATGGCAGCTGAAAAACTCGGTAAAGACTTTGAAACAGCTTGGAGAGAGGTTTGGGTACCCCTTGAAGAGGAATATGGGGAAGTTTATGCGGCCTTTGAAGATGCCGCTCAGAACGGTATCGAAGTTCTTAAAGACCTTATTCCGGATGAGTGGTTACCGGTTCTTGAGGAGATAATAAGGAACTATGTTGAAATCCCAACCGTTACAATAGATGCAGAGTTTGAAATAACCGTTCCCATTCCTAACGGCATCGAAATCATAAAAGAAGCCCTCATAAGAGCCAGAGATAGGGCAAATGAAGAGCAGGGAATAGAAGTGAAATTCAGCTATTTGGGAGCTCCGAGATACAGAATAGACATCACAGCTCCGGACTACTATAAGGCTGAGGAGGTTTTAGAGAAGATAGCCTCGGAGATACTTCGGGTTATAAAACAAGCCGGTGGAGAGGCCTCTCTTATAAGGAAAGAGAAGAAGATAAGGAAGATAAAGAGGAGAGAGGCATGAGGTTCAGAATTAGAAAATGCCCAAAATGTGGTAGGTACACTTTAAAAGAGGTTTGCCCGGTTTGTGGGGAAAAAACAAAATCGGCTCATCCTCCAAAGTTTTCCCCGGAGGATCCATATGGGGAATATAGGAGGAGGCTTAAGAGGGAACTACTTGGTATTGGGGTGAAAAAATGAAGGAAACGATGATAGTTGTTTATGAAAAGCCTGATATATATGATCCAGTTTTTATTGAAGGTCTGCCCGGAATTGGTTTAGTTGGCAAATTGGCTGCAGAGCATTTAATTCAAGAGCTTAAGGCGGAGAAATTTGCCGAACTTTACTCCCCTCACTTCATGCATCAGGTTATAGTGAAGAAAGACTCAACAGTAGATTTGATGAGAAACGAGTTCTATTACTGGAAGAGCCCAGATGAAGATCATAGAGACCTAATAATCATCACCGGAGACACTCAAGTGCCCCCAACTGATAGCTATGGCCATTTTGAAGTGGTTGGAAAGATGCTTGACTTTGTGGAGCAGTTTGGAACAAGAGAGATAATCACAATGGGCGGCTATCAGGTGCCAGAGCTTGAAGGAGAACCAAGGGTCTTAGCATCTTTCACCGACTTAGAAACAAAGGAGAAATACAAGCACCTGCCGGTAGTCTTTAGGGAAGACGAAGGGGGAGCAATAGTTGGAGCAGCGGGTTTGCTTTTGGGCATAGGAAAACTTAGGGGAATGAGAGGTGCATGTTTCTTAGGTGAAAGTCTCGGCTATATTGTGGATGCAAAAGCAGCTAAGGCTGTTTTAAGTGTTGTGGCACAGGTTCTCAACTTAGAGATAGACATGAGTGCCCTTGAGGAGAGGGCGAAAGAAACAGAAGAAATCCTTAGAAAAGTCCAGGAGATGCAGAGGGCGATGTTTGAGCAACAGCTCCCACAGCCAAGTCACGAAGAGGAGGATAGAGGATATCTTTGATTTCTCTTTTCCCTTTGAGGTGCTTTTATGTTGGTTGACGCTGATTTGCACATTCACTCCCGTTATTCTAAGGCGGTTTCAAAGTTAATGACCTTCTCCATCTTAGCTGATAACGCGAGGCTCAAGGGTCTTGGACTCGTAGGGACTGGAGATATCTTGAATCCTCAGTGGGAAAAAGAACTCTTAAAAACCGCTCAAAAAGTTGATGAAGGCACTTATGAGATAAAAGGGGTTAGATTTGTCCTTACAGCTGAAGTTGAAGACAGCAAAAGGGTGCATCACCTTCTAATCTTCCCATCCATCAATGCGGTAAGGGAGATGCGTGAGACACTTAAGCCCTATTCCAAAGACATTGAAAGTGAGGGAAGGCCACATGTAAGTTTAAGCGCTGCTGAAATAGCGGACTTGGCTAATGAT
>JAGGWM010000117.1 GCA_021157445.1 Thermococcus sp.
CTTTAAGCTTATCGAGGGTGTAAACTCCGACATTTTGCATGGCTTTGTTCAAAAGTTCTGATGGGTTGATTTTCCTTTTTTTGTATGCTTTCATTTCTATACCACATTTGGGACATTCTGTGTCCATTACGGATTCAAAGCCACACTTAGGACAGTGGTAGAGCAGCTTAGCCTCGCTTCCGCATTCGGGACAGGTTGGGTAAATGTCTACATGACCACAGTTGGTACATTTGAAGTGTGCTATCTCAACTTCCGCAGTTTTTCCTTCTTGTGCGGCTTTGTAAATATCTCTCAAGTTTCCTCCAGCTAGCCCTATTGGGAAGAGCACGTGAACTGGAGGCTTCATTTTTCTTTCTTTTGCCTTTTCGGGCCTGCCCATTCTCGCACCTATCCAGCTGATTCCCCTGTCCCTAAGCTTAACGTCGCTTATCTCGTTTATTAGGTCAATGGGAGTGTAAAACTCTTTGAATTCAATTTTTTTCTCCAGATTTGCTAAAGGAGTCAGCAGTGCCGCAGACCACGGGTATTCTATAACAACAAGATCTCCGGAAACCTTATGCTCTACTCCAAGGAGCTCCAAATACCTCTTCGCTTTTCCTAAAGAAGAGAGGGATATTTCAACCCTTTTTGCGTATTTGAACCCCCTGTATTCTTCCCACTCTATTTTAGCATTCACGAGGGCGTTTTGGAGCGAGATAAGCTCGTTTACTTCTAAGGTGTTCCAATAAAGGGTATAATACGGGTGGAGGGGTATTTTAAGAATGCGCGAGAGGTGTATTGCGTCTTCAATTGAAGGCTTAACTCTTATCGGGTCTTTAAGGAGCTTTGCCAAGAAGTCCGCATCTAATTCAAGGTAATCCGCAGCTTCTTCAAGCAATTCCCTCTCGTTTTCTTGAAACGGCTTGAGGTCGAGTTCATAAACCTTGTTCACGGCTTCCACGAACTCTTGAATCCACCATTCTTCAACGTAATTTGCAGGTAAGAGCGTCTGATTGTTCTCCACAAAGTCTCCAAAGGCTATAAGGGCGTCTCCGAGATATAGAATTTCCTCTACTTGATCCTTTATCTCAAGGGCTTTGTGATAATCGTCAACCCTCACAACGCTTCCGTCTTTCAACTTTACAATTGGCCCCTCGACTGTGGTTGCTGGAGTTACAATTGCACCCTTTCCCGGCCTTTCTGTTTTCAGTTGAGTTCCTACGGCCAAAAATTCATCAACTAGTATCATAACTGCTGGATTTATGCTCCATGTGGCAAATCCGCTAACTCTGCTCCTTCCATACCTAAGCCTAAAGCCACCATTCGCCGAGGGCTCGGCAAAAAGCGGCCTGCCTCCAATGATTTCTTTTGTGTACTTGGCATTTGGGGCTATATTTGCCCTGAATTTTTCATAGAGCTCGTAGTAAAAGCCTTTTTCAGCTTTTACGGTGGTTTTTTCTTCAGATTTTTCCGCTTTCCCTTCCTCAACTTTCTCCTCACTGCTTCCCTTTTCTTTTACCTCAACAAATTCTTTTAGCCATTCCCACCCTTCAATGCCCATCTTGTCAATGTATTTTACAAGCTTCTTTGCCTTTTGGAGGACACCTTCCGCCAAAACGAGTATCGCGCCTCCCCTTAGATGGTTTGTTTCAACTCCGGGAACGTTTCTATGGCTTACCTCTACATCATCGGTGGCTTCTCCCGTTATCTCTATTGGAATATTCCTAATCGCCAAGCGAACTTCATCTGGGGATGGATGATACTGGAGTCTTGTAACGGCTCTATGGTAAAGATCTACCTCCTCAACATATCTTTCTATGTGCTCTTCCGTTGGCTTAAATCTATCAAGGCCGAGCTTTCTTCTGACGTAGTCTCCAACAAGGACACTTAGTGCCTGTGCCGTTCCTCCACTGCTTCTAATGGGCCCGGCGTAATAAATTGCAAGGTAGTTAGTTCCGTCCGAATTTTTCTTTATTTTAACATCCGCTATTCCCTCGAGTGGGGCAGAAACAATACCTTCGGTTAGAATAGCCAGGGCAGTTCTCACAGATTGATCTGCAAGCTTCTCTTTACTCTCAAACTTTCCAAATTTCCCATCTATTATCTCATCAACAACTTTGAGGGCGGCTAACTCTTTCCCGTATTCCTTTACGAGCTCTCTTATCCTCTTGGCAACTCCCTTTGGACCCACGAGACTCTCAACTCTCCCTGCCATATCGGTCGCTTGGGGAACTTCAATATCTCTCACGGGGTCTTTTCCTTGAGCTCTTGCCTGTTTGGCTATCTCATAAGCTTTGTCAATCTCTCTCTGCAGGTATTCGAAATATTTTTTCATCTCTTCGCTGTAAAGCTCCATGCTATTTCACCTCAAACATCACACCACTTACTAAAGTCCACTATCATTCTTAGCCTGGCGGTCTCTACATCTATAATCGGGACTCTAGCTGGAGTTGGAACAATATTAACCATCTTCTGGAATTCTGTTTGAGCCTGCCATGTTGCGGAGTTTATAAGGAAAACCCCTCTGTATATCTGGTAGTCCAAAACGTGAACATGACCCATCTGCACTAAATCGGGTACGCTCTCAATGACAAGCAAATCTTCCGGATCGGGAGCTATTGGGACTTTTCCTCCAAAAGTTGGAGCTAAATGCCTTAGTTTCAAAAGCTGCACCATGGGCTTTACGGGTTGGTGGTGGCTCATATTTGGAACATAGCTAACAACATCTTCTATTCCCCTACCGTGAACAATAAGGAACTCCCTTCCGTGCAAATCTATAACGGCGGGATTGCTTATTATAACAGCATTCTTCAGTTCGTAAAGGGGCTTTGCGTATTCTCTATAAAACTCTGGCTGTGGCAGGGCTGTTCTTGCGGCATCGTGGTTTCCGGGCCCAATAAACATGGTTATATGCTCGGGGACATTGGAGAGTAAGTTAGCAAGAGCCTCATACTGATCAAAAATATCCGGGATGCTGAGTTCGTTGTATTGACCTGGGTATATGCCTATCCCATCTACAACATCCCCGGCTATTATGAGGTACTTTATCCTGCTTACTATCTCCTCTTCAGCCTTCGTGTTTACATTCCCATTTAACCACTCCAAAAACTTCATGAAGGCCTTCTCACAGAATTTGTTGCTTCCCACGTGTATGTCGCTTATCAAAACAGCGTACACCTTTTCTTCCAGCGGTGGTTTTTCCCTTTTATATAACGGAACGTCCGGGAGGTATATGTTTTCTGCAAAAAATATTCCCCTTTTTGAGTATCTTCCCTTAAATGCCACTACGCTGTCTGGCATTATCTCAAAAGCCTTTTTGTAGTCTTCCTTGTTTCTTCCTATGAAGACTTTTATTATCCCCGTTAAGTCCTCAACTTCAAACATATAGCCGTTTCTCGTTTCTCTTTTTGAATTTACAAGCCCTATAATAGTTACATCTCCTTCGGGGTTTACATAGCTGAGTTTTCCTATATCAATAACCCCAGAAACTTCGGGATTTTCACGCAGTATTCTTCTCATCTTTTTCAGTCTGCTCTTGAAGTAGTTCTCGTAAACCTTAACAACAATCTCTCCTTCCTTAGTGGTTCCATTTTTAGCCTTTGGAGGTTTGAGCTTGACATTTCTCACATCGAATTTGACCTTAAAGTCCGGCTCTATTTTCTTTGCAATAAATTCAAATCCTTCTTTCGGAGAAACCTTAAAATCGGCGTAAACAGAATAGGTTTTCTTTTTCTCTTCGGGTAACTCTTCTTCACCTACGATGGGAACTCCATACTCTTCAAAGATAACCTTTCTTTTAACCTCTCCGTTCTCTTCGCCATTGACCTCAAAAGACTCCTCTAGTCCCTCTCCTTCCTCTTCTGCTTCTTCTTCGCTTTCTTCTATCTCCTCTACTGAGGGTTCTCCGGAAATTTCAGCCATGACGACTTTTTGGGTTTCGGAACTTTTTTGGGGTTCCTCTAGTTCTTCTATCGCCTCACTTACGGAAGTTGGGCTTTCTACGACTTCCTTAGCTTCGGAAATTTCTAACGTTTGCCCCTCTGCAGGTTCTTCTATGCTTTTTTCTTCAGTTTTTTTACCCGTCATGAACTTCTCTAAGTGTTTTAGTTTCGTTATGATTCCCTTAGACTCTAAAAATTCCTCCGCAACAATTTCATCTATTATAAAAGTTCCCTTTGCCTTTGCGAATTTTATGAGCTCTGGGAGAGTAAAATCCCTGGTGTAGTGTTCAGACAAAAGAAAATATGCGGGAGGAGTTATCAGGTAGTTGTTTGATATCAAACCCCTCACGAGTTCATCCATAGAACAACCTCCTCTGCTTAAGCATGCTCACTGATATTAATGGCCTCAATGTCTCTTCAAAGCGGTAGATGTTTTTAACTTTATAGGGTGTTATGTTGAGCCTTATCTCTTTTGTTCTTCCGTACCGGCCCTTGCTGACGACCTTAGCGTTGATAATACCGAGCATATCAAGCTCATTTATCAAATCGCTTATCCTCCTCTGAGTTAGGGGCTCAAGATCGAGGTAGTCACAGAGGTCTTTGTAAACGGAGTAAACGTCCCCCGTATTTGCTGGTAATTCTCCGTTTTCATCGAGAAGAACTATTGCATAAAGCAGAATCTTTGAATGCAGAGGAAGGGTTTTAATAACTTCTTCCATGGTGTCCTGCTCTATTTTTTCCTGAGCTTTCCATACGTGTCTTTCAGTAACTTTTGAGGACATTTCTCTCTCTGCTATCTCTCCACTCACCCTTAGCAGATCGAGAGCCCTTCTTGCGTCTCCATGCTCTCTCGCTGCCAAAGCAGCACAGAGGGGAACGACCGCTTCATCTAATACCCCATCATAAAAAGCTTCTTGAGCTCTCTGCATGAGAATATCCCTTAGTTGATTGGCATCGTATGGTGGAAAAACAACTTCCTCTTCGCTTAGACTTGATAGAACTCTTGGGTCAAGATACTCTTTAAACCTCAGGTCGTTTGATATTCCTATTATGCTTACCTTTGCTTTTTTGAGTTCTGTATTTATCCTTGTCAGGGAATAAAGAATGTCATCGCCGCTCTTTTTAACCAGCTTGTCTATCTCATCCAAAACTATTATCACAAAGCGCTCTCTCATATCCAGCACTTTCTTTAACTGTGCATAAACCTCATCAGTGGGCCACCCTACGAGAGGAACCTCTACACCGCTTTCTTCCTTAAAATGGTTAACTATGTTTGCTAGAACTCTATACTGGGTGTCAACGATCTCACAGTTGAGATAAATAACATCTACTGGAACGTTGTACTTTTGGGATATCCTCATTAAATCTTCTGTTACATACCTAACGGTGACCGTTTTTCCAGTTCCAGTCTTTCCATACACAAAGATGTTTGAAGGGGTCTCCCCCCTTAAAACGGGAACGAGTATGTGAACGAGAGTTTCTATCTGCTCTCTCCTGTGGGGAAGTTCCCGGGGAGTGTAGCTATGCCTTAAAACGTCCTTATTTTTGAAGATCCGCTGTGTATGGAGATATCTTTCAAAAAGTGATCTCAGGTTAGTCTGTCCTTCCTGCAACATTTCCCGTCCCTCCATTGGAAATACATTAAATTTTTGACAATTTGACCAATTCTTTGGTTTTTTTCTGGTTATTATAGCACAAATTTGTGCTATTGTTTGCATCATCCTTATTTTAATTGGTATAATTTTGACACCTTTTAAAAGGTTTCCACTGGAAGCAGATGATCCAGAGGAAGGCATTCCGTAGGTTATAATCAGGGGTATATATGCTTTGTTGAGCAAATTTATGACTAAAATCCATGAGGTCTTTAAAAATATTTGGACTTAAAGTAAGTTTATAAATGAAAAAAGCTTAGCGGAGCATTCCTTCAAGATTTTGGACATATTCTGTACTTCTCTTTATGTCGGCGAAATATTGTCTTGCTTTCTCGATGTGATATCTTTCTACCTTTTTATCACCAGCTAAGATGCTTGCGGGGGCTAAAAGTTGAACCGCATACCTTAAACTTGTCTTTTCTCCAAGTTCTGCTAGATAGTCTAGGGCTTCTTCTGAAATCTCTATGCCTTCTTCCCTGGCCCTTATCTTCACGATTTCCTTGACTTCCTCCTTCTTGTAGGGCTCGGTGTTGATTATCAGCAATCTGTCGAGCATGTCTATTGGGATTCCGTGGGGTGATTCTAAGTCAGTTCCCCTTATCTTTGTAATGCCCCTGTTGGTTGCTAAGATGAGGATCGGAGTGAGCTCGTTTTCCATAGCCCTTGCGAGGAATGAAAATGCCTCTATGTCGAGCATGTGGCATTCATCTATAAAGAGCACTCCCGGCACAAGAATTGCCTTTCCCTCCTCTATCCACTGCTTTACTGTCTCATCAACTTTTTCTCTTATCTCATCTGTGATTTCAAGCCCTCCCCCGAAGAAGATGCTGAATATTCCACCAGCACGGCTGTTTACGATGTCCAGATCGTGAAGGGTTACCGTATATGTGAATTCCTTAATCTTGAGCACCGGTCCGCTCGGCATTTCGGTCTTTTTCTTGAAGAATAACCCCTCCTCTTCCTTTGTTGTTCCAAGTTTTGATATCCTGCCTGTTTCGGCATCAATTTGAATTACATCTCCCTCTTCTACATCCATCTCTAAGAGCTGATACGCTATTTCTCTTCCAGCTCTAATAGTTTTTTCATCGTCCTTGGTTTTTAGGGTGATTACAACAGATTCAGGGATTTCCACATATGGATTGAAGGGATGTTTGGTCTTGTTGACCTGTATTCTTTCCACTTTCCCTTCATAGACTTTTCTCTCTTCACTTATCCTTACTCCAATTGCCCTCCTCAAAGCCTGCTTTAGGAATTCAGTCTTTTTAATCTCTGCAGAGTATATTTCGCTTCCAGAAATCTGAACAAAAGGCACATCTTCTCCAAGTTCTCTTGCTATACCCATTGCAATGGCAGTTTTTCCACTTCCCGTAGGACCCACAAGGAGAATACCTTTGCCTGCCAGCTTTCCTTTCTTTATGAGCTTGACGGCAATTCCTGCTGCCTCTCTTGCTTTTATTTGCCCTACCATTCCATCTGCAATAAACTTGGCCCTGCCTTTTTCATCCAATCCAAGTCCCCTTATATGAGAATGGCTACCGATTCTCTCAAATCTGTGGGTTGCGACTTCCTCAATAAGTGGCATCTCTCCTTCACCTCCAAATTCTTTAGAAACCGTTTGTAGTTAAAATATAAAGAAATTTAAAAGGTTAACGTTGTAGAAATTCCAGTGGAAAAATACCTGATGCTTAAAAACTTTTCTACCGCGTTTTACTACTTCCCGTGGTTTTGAGAAAAGCTTAAAAAGGTCAAAGGAAATATATTTAAAAGATTTTCGATTGGGGTGGGGCTATGAAGCGTTTAGGCAAGGTTTCTCATTATGCCAAACAGGGTTTTTTAATACTCCGTTCGACGTTTGCACCTGCGTTAAATGATCCTGTAGTGGATAAGAATCTTCAGCTCATTGGGACTGTTAAGGATGTTTTTGGTCCAGTTAATTATCCCTATGTTGCCGTAAAACCTCGTGTTAAAGATCCTCAGAAATATGTTGGGGAGGTTTTATACATCGATGAACGAAAGAGAAAGAGAGCTCCTTCTAAAACTGGCAAAAAGCATAGAGGAAAAGTCAAGAAAAAGCGCCCTGCCCCCCAAAGGAGGGGGTGAGAGTTTTTGACTCAAGTTGGAGGTATTAGAAGATGCCCTGTTTGTGGTTCGGAGAGCTTGATTTATGATCCAAGCAGGGCTGAGATCGTTTGTTCCAACTGTGGATATGTTTTGGATGAAGACATTATGGATCTGGGGCCGGAATGGAGAGCATTTGAGCCCGGACAGAGGGAGAAGCGCTCCAGAGTGGGGGCACCGGAAACTGTAATGCTCCATGATAAGGGGCTTTCTACAGATATAGATTGGAGAAATAAAGACATTCATGGAAGTGACATCTCGGGGAGTATTAGAACAAAGATATATCGCCTTAGAATGTGGCAGAGGAGAATGAGGATAAGCGATGCCATAGATAGAAATCTTGCATTCGCCTTGAGCGAACTTGATAGGATGGGTTCTCAGCTGGGGCTTCCTAGGAATATAAGGGAAATCGGGGCAGTTTTGTACAGAAAGGCTGTCATCAATAAGCTAGTTAGAGGACGATCCATAGAGGGAATGGTCTCTGCCTGTCTTTATGCAGCTTGCAGGATTGCAAATGCGCCTAGAACCTTGGATGAGATAGAAGATGTTTCAAAAGTTGATAAAAAGGAAATTGGGAGGAGTTACAGATATCTGGCTAGGGAACTCAATCTTCGGCTAAGGCCAACTAGCCCTATTGATTATGTCATGCGATTTGGCGATCAGCTTGGAATAAATGAAAAGACAAAAAGAAGGGCTGTAAAGATATTAAACCAAGCAATCGAAAAAGGACTTACAAGTGGAAAAGGGCCAACTGGAATAGCTGCAGCTGCTATTTACATAGCGAGCCTTCTTGAAGGGGAAAAAATGACCCAGAGAGAAGTGGCTGAGGTCGCAAGAGTGACTGAAGTTACAGTAAGAAACAGGTATAAAGAACTCGTGGAGAAACTTAATATACACATCCCCACTTAAACAAGTGGGAGAAGAGATGAAAATAGGAATACTCAGCGATACACACTACCCTGACAAGACTTCCTACATTCCCGATGTAATTTTTAATGTTTTTAGGAAAGAGGGAGTAGAGCTAATTATCCATGCTGGGGATTTAACGGCCCCCAAGGTTTTTGATGTTTTTAGAGAAATAGCACCGGTGATTGTGGTTAGGGGGAATCTTGACAAGCCAATCTTTGCAGAAGAGAGAGTTTTGGAAATTGAAGATTTGAAAGTGGGGGTTATACATGGCCATCAATTTCTCAGCCTGGATGAGCAGACCCTCAAATACAAAGCCCTTGATATGGGGGTTGATTTGCTAATTTTTGGCCATACGCATAGGTTCTTCTACAAAAGCTACGAGTACAGGGGGAAAAGAGTACATCTCCTCAACCCTGGCTCCCCAACGATCCCAAGAATGAGCGACCCAACGTTTCTTGTTGGCAAAGTGATCGGAGAACGCTTCAAATTCGACATCTACAAGCCTTGGAAAACGCAGTGGAAATATCCATGATAGAAAAGACAAAAGAAGGAAAAGGCTTTCAAGCCTTAATTGCAAGCTTAATGTCCTCGGCTTTGACTGTCTTTCTGCCTGCGTGTCTGGCAAACTCAACGGCCTTCTTTCCGATCTCAACTGCGTATTCTTCGAGGTATTCAGCGAGTGTCTTGGCGGCCTCTTCACTAACTCTCTCAGCACCAGCCTTTCTAATCAATCTGTCAATTGGGGCAATTGGCAACTCAGCCATTCACAACACCTCCTTGGGAA
>JAGGWM010000118.1 GCA_021157445.1 Thermococcus sp.
GTGATGGGCTGCGAACCCTTTTAACCACAATTGAAGCAGAAAATTTATATGAGAACACGCTCCGATGGAAAGGGCACTTAGAAAAGATGAAAGTACTGAAGGAGCTTGGCTTTTTCAATTCGGAAAACATCGAATTCACGATGAAAGTTATCCTGCCATTAATGCAATTTGAAAGTGACGACTTTTCAATAATGGAAGTCTACGGAAAGTCGGAGGATCGGGAGATAAGGTACTTCATGTACGATGAGGCTCAAGGGGGTTTTAGTTCGATGGCAAGGAGTACCGGGTATATAACCGCTATAACAGCCCGCTTAATGATAAAGTATGCGTTCGAGCCAGGAGTAATTCCACCCGAATTCTTTGGAATGGAAAAGGAACTCTTCGATGAGATCATTAAAGAGGTCAAAAAGAGAAATATCGTATTGGAGGAGTATCACAAGGGCTTATAGAACGGCAAATTCAAGCACGTAACTCCCCCATCCCCTTTCCAGAACTCGGAAACATCAACTGTTATCGGTTTGAAGCCTTCTTTTCTTAGTTTTTCCTCAGTTTTTGGATAACCTTCTGGCAACAGCACTCTCTTTTCCCCCAAATAGAGCATGTTGTTTGCGTAGAGTTCATCTTCCGGAATTTGGATGAGCTTAAAGCCCCTGAAGTAATCAACATCAACCACTTGGGGAGATATGGCGATGGTTTTACTTCCAAGGTAGCTGACACCAGAAAGCAGGTGAAAGATTTTTGATATGGGAACCTTTACGACTTTGACTCCATGGAAATATCTGGCTAACTGTTCTATGCCTTCAATGTTAGTTCTCTGAGAGACCCCTACAAAGACCACTCCTACATCAGTCACCATAACGTCTCCACCTTCAAGCGTTCCGGGCTCTTCTATGCGTTTTATTTCGAAGCCCTCTTTTCTTAGAACATCTCCAATGCTCTCCTCCTCTCCCCTTCTGCTCGCTTCTCCAAACCTGCTGAGCACTGCGAGGTTTGATTTTACTCCAACTATAGCAGTATCTTGAACAAAAACACTATCAGGATGGTTTTCAAGTGGTTTTAGTTCAATAACTTCAATCCCATTTTCTTTCAAAACTTTCACGTATTCCCCATGTTGCTTTTTGGCAAGGTTAATATCTATGCTCGAGTGCTCTGGATTTGTTGAAACGCAGTTTTTGTAACTCTTTCCAGGAGGTCTAACTATCACAACGTCAAAGAGCCTATCCATATGAAGCACCACCTAAATATGAGAGTGAGAAAGTTAAATACCTTTCTAAAACTAAGCTCAACTTTAAAAACATCTGTCCCAACTTAGATGGGGGTGAGAGAGTGTTGATAAGAGCTTTTGTTCCAGCACACATCACGGCTTTCTTTGTCCCTAAGTTCAATGAGGATCCCCTTTTAGCTGGTTCACTTGGAGCCGGCATAAATTTAAGCAAAGGAACCAATGTCTTTGTAAGCTTTGAAGAAGGTTTAGAGAGACATATACACATAGCCTTTAATGGAGAACCCGTCAAAAAAGAAAATGCAGTGATTAGCTACTCCGTTGCCCGTGAAATTATTTCAGAGGATTTTATTGGGGAGATTGAAATCTGGCAGTACTTTGATTTTCCAAATGGTTATGGTTTTGGGAACAGTGCTGGCGGGGCTCTAGGAACTGCCCTTTCTTTGGCTTTTGCTTTTAAAGAGAAAACCTTCCTTCAAGCTGCTCAGATAGCCCACAAGCATGAAGTTCTTCACAAAGGAGGGCTTGGAGACGTTATAGCCCAAATCCATGGGGGGATAGAGATCAGAACAAAACCTGGTGCTCCTGGGATTGGGGTAGCAGATAACATCTTTTTTGAGGGGTACAAAGTTTTGGCAGTGCCAATGGGAAGGCTTTCCACAAGGGAGGTGCTTGACAGCGATGTTGTCCAATTAATTGAAAAAGAAGGAGAAAAAGTCCTTAATAAGCTCTTATGCAATCCTAAAGTTGAGGTTTTGATGAAAGGGGCGAGGGAGTTTTCTGAACGGACGGGACTGCTCTCCGGCGAGCTTTTGGAAATTGCTAGGGAGATCGATAAAGTTCTTCACTTACCATCCTCAATGATTATGCTGGGGAAGAGCCTCTTCGCTCTTTTGAATGAAAATGAGATAGAAAAGGCGAAATCTCTCCTAGAGGATCTATCCATAGAGGAATATCACATATGCGATATCTACACCCAGAGACCCAGTGTTGAAAGATGGATGGAGGAGGAAGTATGAACCCGTTGTATCTTGCCCTCTCAATATTCTCTCTTCTTTTGGCAATATACTTAAACAGAAGCAACCGGAGAGAAATTGGGCTTATTGCATCTGGATTTGCGGGAGGATTTGCATTTTTATTTGCTTTTGAAAAAAGCTATCCCGCCCCCCTAATATTTGCCGGAGGCTTTGTAGCGACTATATTTTTTGAATTTCCAAGGTTCAGACCAATGCAGAGGGACTAATCTTTTTATCCTTTGATGCGATATCTCAATGTGGTGGTGTGGATGTTATACAAAGAACTGGCCGAGCTGTATAAAAGACTTGAGAAAACAACTCTAAAGACCCTTAAGACGAAATTTGTGGCGGACTTTTTAAAGAAAGTTGAAGACCCGGAGCTGCTGGAAATCGTTCCCTATCTAATCCTCGGAAAAGTCTTTCCGGATTGGGACGAGAGAGAACTGGGGGTTGGTGAGAAGTTATTGATAAGGGCCGTTTCTATGGCAACTGGAATAAACAGCGGTGAGATAGAGAATTCTGTAAAAGACACCGGAGATTTGGGAGAGAGTGTTGCTCTTGCCCTTCAAAAGAGGAAGCAAAAGAGCTTCTTCTCCCAGCCCCTTACAATAAAAAGGGTTTACAGTACTTTAGTTAAAGTTGCTGAGACAACTGGTGAAGGAAGCCAGGATAGAAAGCTAAAATACCTCGCCAATCTCTTTATGGACGCTTCTCCAGAGGAAGGTAAGTATTTGGCAAGAACGATACTGGGAACTATGAGAACCGGAGTTGCGGAAGGATTGTTGAGAGATGCCATAGCTGAGGCTTTCAAAGTAAAGGCCGGGCTTGTTGAAAGGGCATATATGCTTACAAGCGACTTCGGATTTGTTGCCAAAATAGCAAAGCTCGATGGGGATGAAGGTCTTTTGAAAGTAAAAATCCAAGTTGGGAAGCCAATTAAACCAATGCTTGCTCAGATGGCGGCCAACGTCAGAGAAGCTTTAATAGAAATGGGAGGAGAAGCGGAGTTTGAGATTAAATACGACGGTGCCAGAGTTCAGGTTCACAAGGACGGAGACAAGGTTGTCATTTATTCAAGGCGCCTTGAAAACGTTACACGGTCAATTCCGGAGGTTGTTGAGAGAATTAAGGATTGTCTAAAACCTGAGAAGGTTATCGTCGAGGGCGAACTTGTTGCCATTGGAGAAGAGGGAAGACCAAGGCCATTCCAGTACGTGCTAAGGAGGTTTAGAAGGAAGTACAACATAGAGGAGATGATTGAAAAGATACCCCTCGAGCTCAACCTTTTTGATGTTCTCTACGTTGACGGTAAAAGCATGATAGACGTTCGGTTTATAGAGAGGAGAAAGACCCTCGAAAGCATCGTGAACGCAAACGAATGGATAAAAGTGGCAGAGAATCTGGTAACAAAGAACCCAGAGGAGGCGGAGGAATTTTATCATAAAGCCCTTGACCTGGGCCATGAGGGATTAATGGCGAAGAGGCTTGACTCAGTGTATGAGCCGGGTAACAGAGGCAAGAAGTGGTTGAAGATTAAGCCAACAATGGAGAATCTTGATCTAGTCATCATAGGCGCAGAATGGGGAGAAGGGAGAAGGAGCGGAGTTCTGAGCTCATTCCTTTTAGGAGCATACGATCCTGTAAGGGGCGATTTTGTCCCGGTTGGCAAAGTGGGAAGTGGATTTACTGATGAAGACCTAATAGAGTTCACCAAGATGCTTAAACCCTTGATAAAAAGAGAACATGGAAAATTCGTTGAGATAGAACCTAAGATCGTAATAGAGGTAACCTATCAGGAAATTCAGAAAAGCCCCAAGTACGAGAGCGGTTTTGCATTGAGGTTCCCTAGGTACGTTGCTTTAAGAGAAGATAAGGGGCCAGAGGATGCAGACACCGTACAGAGGATAGCCGAACTCCATCAGCTCCAGGAAAGAATGAAGGGGGGCAAGTGATCCAATGGCTTATTTTTGTTTTTAAGCATCCATGGGAGTCAATGACTGCTAAATTTTTTCTTCTTACACTCAAAATATCAGAAAAAGTTCTCATATGCCGTATATGATGTCATAATTGCATTGCTCTTTTGTTGCTTACTCCTCCCTTAAAAAGTTGCTTTAGCGTAAAGTTTTTAAACTCATTTCTAGGATACGTATCTGGCTTGAAGAAGTGGGCCGGTAGCTCAGCCTGGGATGAGCGCCGCCTTGGCAAGGCGGAGGCCCCGGGTTCAAATCCCGGCCGGTCCACCACAACTTTTCGGGCGGGCCCGTGGTCTAGACTGGTTATGACGCCACCCTGACA
>JAGGWM010000190.1 GCA_021157445.1 Thermococcus sp.
TAACACCTGTGGATGGACTTCAACCCTGAACATTTAACCCACAAATATAAACTCAGCTTTTTGTTTTAAAAATATTATTCACAGATGTGAGATACTATCAGAATAAGCAGAGGAAGGAATAAGGGAGATGAGGCTTCTCCTTGTCTTATCCACAAAACAGGTTCTCAAGAACGCCCTTGAGCTTATGGGAATCGAAGCTCCAGAGGTTATGTGAGCTTTTTTCTTTCTCCTTCTGAAAGCTTTAAGCTGCATCTAAAAATACCCTCATGAGAAAAGTATTTAACCTTCAAAAGCAAAAGCCACCATGAAGGTGTGAGAAGTGGAAGGAAGCATTAACATAGCACCCATTTTGAAGAGAATAGAACACATGGAGAGAGAGCTGGAGGAACTTAAAGTTGAACTGCTTAAGCTACAAGCTAAGCAGATAACCGGTGAAAAGGCCGATAAAGACAGCCTCGAAGCCCTTGAAAGGGACTTAGAGGATATGATAAAGAGAAGAGTAAAAACCGTTAGCGGAGACGAAGCAGTTAAAATTTTATCCGAGCTTATAGGAGAGGACTAACGCTTTTTATATGCCCTTTCCCTTGGCTCTAAGCGGACTACATAAACAACTTTCTCATCCCAGTTCACGGCATACATGAGTCTATAGCTACCAAGGCGAAGACGATAAGCATCAAATCCATGGAAGTCGAAATTAACCAACAATTTGATATCGTATCCTCTTGGAACTGGATTCTCTGAAAGTTCGTTGAGAAAATCCCTAAGCTTTCTCAAATGTGCAGGTTTTAAAACCTTTGGAGCTAACTTTAACACCTGTGGATGGACTTCAACCCTGAACATTTAACCCACAAATATAAACTCAGCTTTTTGTTTTAAAAATATTATTCACAGATGTGAGATACTATCAGAATAAGCAGAGGAAGCTAAGCTTAAGTTTTGGCAACACTTAAGAAAAAGAGATAAAATCCAGAAATTGAAACTTTTGGGCAGAGTATATTGAGATTTGTTATCGCTTAGTGACACTAGCGGACAACTCCAAGAAGTGAACTCCTAATAATATCTCTTTTTCCACAAACCTAAAATATCTTGAGCCCTATTTATTCTGGTGATTCGATGAGAGGAGTAATAGTCCCCCTCGTAACCCCTTTTAACGAAGACTACTCCCTAGATCTTCAGGCATTGGAAGAACACGTAAACTATCTTCAAAAAGCCGGAGTCCATGGAATTTTTATCAACGCAACAACCGGGGAATTCACGAGCCTCAGCTTTGAGGAAAGAAAGTTTCTCGCAGAAAAAGGAAGAGAACTCGTAACCTCAACATTTTATCTGGTGGGAACGGCTTCAACGAACACCTTTGAAGTAGTTGAGCTTACCAAGCACGCTCAAGATATTGGAGCGGACTACGTCGTCATAGCTCCCCCGTATTATTGTTCGCTCAGCGATGAGGCACTCTTTAACCACTATTCATTAGTTGCTGAAAAAACGGACATCCCAATAATCCTTTACAACATTCCAAGCTGTGCAAATCCCCTAAGCGTTCCGCTCATCAAAAGGCTCGCCATGGAGTATTCGAACATAGCGGGCATAAAGGAAACCATAGACAGCATAAACCATGTGAGGGATGTTATATTTGAGGTCAAAGGGGAAAGAAAGGATTTCAAGGTTTTCACGGGCTTAGATCAGCACTTTCTCAACACACTTATTCTTGGCGGAGACGGAGGAATAATGGCATGTGCAAACTTTGCTCCGGAGCTCCACCTTGCCCTATACAGGGCTTTTGAGGAGAAGAACTTTGAAAAGAGCGTTGAATATGCTAAAAAGCTCGCAAAGCTCTCAAAGGTTTACAGCATTGCATCCTCCTTTGGGTCTGCAATAAAGACAGCAATGAGCATAAGAGGCTTTTCCATAAAACCCATCCTGAGGCCACCCTACACGATGGACGGAGAAGAGGTGAGGGGGAAGATAAAGGAATTGCTAGTCTCACTGGATCTTGTACCTTAGAATCGCTCCAAGCCCTCCGAATGCCCTATAGAACTGCTGGCCTTCCTCGGTGTCGAGGGAAATCACCTCCACATCGGCACCACTTTCTTCCGCCATTTTTATTAACTCCTCGGCGACATCCCACTTTTCAAAGCCTATGTTTTGACTTCCACATTTGGGGCACGTTTTGAGGTTTTTCTTATAAATCTCATATTCGCTCTCGGTCATTGTCTTAAGCTCTTCCCAGCCGCAATGGTTGCACTTTGCCCTAACGCGAACCCTATCGTAGCCCTCGCTTATCAAGAGCACATCAACGGCACCAAGCTCCAAAGCGTTTCTTACTTCCTTTTCTCCATAGGTTATAAGACCTGTGTCCTTAACCAAGTGCCTGAAGAACTCTTGAACAAGTTTCCTCTCCTTAACTGCCTCGTGCTCCTTTAATATGTCACTTGCCTTTTCAACGAGCTCCCTTAGGCCATATTCCCCATGATAGCTTATATCAACAACTCCTATGATCTTTTTCTTAAGCTCATGGTGGAGATAATCGTCTTCAACGAATTCCTCCTTTGTAGGCCCTGGACCGCCGATGATAATCCCTTTGAGCTCTCCCTTTTCAAGCAGTGGAAGGAAAACTTTCGTCGCATGTTCTCCTATTCTCTTCATGAACTCGTGGGTTTCCTGCTCCCTAATTCTTTCATATCTTCGCGCTGACTGACCACCAGCTCTCGTCTTTCCAGGAACGTTGGAGGTAAGCTCTTCAATGACCTCTATCTTTTTGCCCCTCAGAAGACCTATTGTCGCTTCGTTCTTTTCAACGGTTATCAGACCGTAAGCGTCTTTGACTCGAAGCATCTCCTCAAGAGGCTCGGTTACGAAAGTTTGATCACATCGATAGAGCCTGACGTTTAAGGGCTCGGGAGGAATTATGGCGAAAAGCTGTATGTCGGTTACGCCCTCTTGTTCGCTAACATTACCAACGAACAAAGCCAAGCCCGTCTCCGGGGTTTGCTTGTAGAGCTTGAGATGCTGCATTGCCCTTTCCAAAGCCCCAAGGACGTTTTTTCGAGTTGTCTTTGATTTAATGTTCTGCGCCGTGCCGTACTCTTCTCTAAGCTGCTGCATGACCTTATTTATGTCGTATCCAGCAGGGATGTAAAGGGATACAAGCTCGGTACCTCGACCTCGAATCTTTTTGAGCTCTTCGACCTTCTTTTTAAGCTCATACATCTCTGCTGATTTATGAGACATGATTATCACCTCTAACAACTTATTTTCTCTCCCCCAGCATTTTTAAAAATTCGACTTTATAAAGGTTTGGAAAAGGCTAAAGGAAGGACAGAAAAGCCAAAAGAAAAACGCCCAAAATTCCGCCCACGGCTATTATAAGGAAGTTTATGAGGTTGAGCTCTATATGGGTGACTCCGAGATAATTTAGGACTCCCACGAGGATTAACCCCACTATAGCATTCATCGCCATCCATTTGAGAACCGCAAAGGTCAGCTTAACCACTATCACCGCGGCAATTATTAGGAGTATTGTGAATATAAGGACATTAATCATTCGCATCACCTCCAAGTTCTTTTATAATCTTCTTGGCTATCTCCCCAAGAGGCACCCATTTAATGCCCTCCAGAGGCAAAATTACGGTATCACTGACGTTTTTTAATTCCGCTATTAATGGAAGGGCTTCCTTCACTTTAAGCCTCCCAAGCATTAGAATTGCAAAGGCCTTTCTGTTCTTATCTCCAGCCTGAAGAATCTCAAGCAGCAGGGAGGTTATTTCATTCCTGAACTTCTCCCCAACCCATGGAAAGTATCTCAACATGAACTCAAAAGTCTGCATGGCGTTTTCTTTAACATAGGGATCGGGATCGTTTATAAGTGAAAGCACCGTTAGGGGAAGCCCTTCTTCGACATATGGCATCACAAGGTCTTTATGCCTGACCGTTAGCTCTCCAATAAGCAGAAGGGCATCTCCCCTTATCCCCGGGTTTTCCTCATTGAGGAGCTCCACTATAGTGTCTACGTATTTTGGATCCTTCGCTGCAGAGTGGAGAATCCCCTCAAGGTCTCCCTCCGAAAGCATCTTGATGACTTTATTCTTTTTTGAGCCAAAGGAGAATAATCCCATAATCCATCACTAAGCTATTTTCTACTTTAAACCTTAAATGAGTTTTGGCTAAGGTTTAAAAATCTCCTGAGAATTTAAAGCTGGGCAATGAGGAAAGCGAATTGCGCTGAATGATGATGAGAGCATAACCCGAGCCTTCATAGAGGTGAGAACATGCGCATCAAAGAGTTTCAAGAGCTGATTAGGGAGCTTTACTTCCACAGAGATGAGAAAAGGGGCTTAGAGAAGACTTTTCTCTGGTTCAGCGAGGAGGTAGGCGAGCTTGCGGAGGCTTTGAGGAAAGGGGATAAGGAAGCAATGGAAGAGGAGTTTGCGGATGTCTTGGCGTGGCTTGTAAGCTTGGCCAACATAGCAGGGATTGACGTGGAAGAAGCCGCTAAAAAGAAATACCCGGGCGTCTGCCCCTACTGCGGGAAGAATCCTTGCGAGTGCGAGAAAGAATAGCTCAAATTTTGGGTTATAACTTTCCTGCCTATTAAGATGGGAGAAAAATTTATTAGAGATGTCGGACAAATATACCCACAGGTGAGACAATGAGTTCATCAATTAAGATTTCCGCAAGAATTCCAGCAAAAATAGTTGAGGAAATTGACAAGCTTGTTCAGAGAGGCATATTCAGCAATCGGAGCGATTTTATCAAAGAAGCTGTCAGATATTACCTCAGAGAGCTAAAGAAGGAAGAACTCACGAAAGAAGAAAGATGGGTTTTACACATGGTTCAACCGATTTTAGCTGAAGATTGGGAAAGCGAAGAGGATAAATTTTGGGACA
>JAGGWM010000104.1 GCA_021157445.1 Thermococcus sp.
CCAACAGTTTTGACCCCCAAAAGCACTGCAAAGGCCTGCCATGGCTTAAGCCCTGCTTTTTCAATTTCCTCTTCCACTATTGCATTGGCCTCTCTTACTATCGCAACTTTTTCTGGAGTGACTTCGCCTAATACTCTAACGCCCAATCACGGACCGGGGAATGGCATTCTTTGGTATATCTTCTCTGGAAGACCAAGCTCCTTTGCTACTTGCCTAACTTCGTCCTTGTAGAGATCCCTTAACGGCTCTATGAGTTTAAGGTTCAGCCTTTCTGGAAGTCCACCGACATTGTGGTGGCTCTTAATCTTTCCCTGGCTTTCAATCCAGTCGGGAGCTATTGTGCCTTGAATCAAAAAGTCAGCGTTTATTTCTTTTGCCACTTCCTCAAAGACGTCTATGAATGTTTTCCCTATTATCTTTCTCTTTTGCTCCGGATCTATTACGCCCTTTAGAGCCTCGAAGAATCTCTCCTGAGCATCGACGTAGATAAGGTTAAGTCCAAATTCATCTCTGAATGTCTTTATAACGAACTCTGGTTCTCCTTTTCTCAAAAACCCGGTGTTTACGAAGACCGCGTAAAGCTTGTCACCGATGGCTTTGTGAGCAATTATTGCCGCTGTAGAGCTATCCACACCTCCGCTTAGGGCTATTATTGCCTTACCATCACCTACAGTTTCTCTAATCTCTCTAACCTTCTCTTCGATGAATTCCTTCCACATGATCGCCACCTTCGACATAAAATTGTAAAATCTGATTTAAAAAATTTATTGTTTAAACACAAAAATGTAAAAACTACCTCTCAAGGGGATAGTTCGGAGCTTCATTTGTTATTGCAACGTCGTGGGGATGGCTTTCCCTAACTCCAGCCTGGGTTATTATAACGAATTGGCCTTTTTCTTTGAGCTCCCCTATGTTCCTTGCTCCAACGTATCCCATCCCTGCCTTCAGTCCTCCTACGAGCTGGTAAAGTACTTCGCTGACTTTCCCTTTATAGGGAACGACTCCTTCAACCCCCTCCGGCACGAACTTTCTCGTTTTCATGTGTCCTTTTTGATAGTATCTCTCCGCTCCCCCCTTCATCATTGCTCCTAAGCTTCCCATTCCCCTGTACTGTTTGTATTTTCTCCCATTTATTGTTACTTCTCTTCCTGGAGCCTCTTTTGTCCCGGCTAACAGGTTTCCGAGCATAACCGCATCTGCTCCTGCCGCTATAGCCTTAACTATATCGCCAGAATACCTTATGCCCCCGTCTGCAATCACTCTAATCCCATATTCCATAGCTCTGTCCGCCACCATGGAAATTGCCGTTATCTGTGGAACTCCAACGCCGGCCACTATTCTCGTTGTACATATGCTCCCTGGCCCTATGCCCACTTTCACAGCATCCGCAAAGGTTAAGTCATCAACGGCCTTTGGATTTGCTATGTTTCCTATTATCATCTCCGCATCGACCTTTTTTCTCATCTCTTTCATGGCCTTTATTGCCTTGAGGTTGTGTGCATGAGCGGTATCAACAACTATTACATCCACATCAGCTTTATCAAGGGCTACTGCTCTTTTAATGTCAAAAGGCGACACCGCAGCGGCCACTATTAGCTTTCCTTCCTCATCTCTTATAGCGTTCCTGTGCTTCTTCCTCGCTAAGAGGTCGCCCATGGTTACAATTCCAACCAGCTTGCCCTCTTCATTTACTATTGGAACCCTGTCTATGTTGTTCTCTATCATTAGGCCCATTATCTCCTCTATGCTTGCACTTTCTTTTGCCGTTATGACATCCCTTGTCATGACATCACTAACCCTCTGCCCCTCTCTGGTCGTTATGTCGGTTTTTGTTACTATCCCGACGAGTTCTCCATTTTCAATGACGGGCAGACCATCTATTCCTTCCCTCTCCATCAAAAAGAGCGCGTAGTCTATTGTTTCCTCTGGAGAAATTGTGATGATCTCCTCTATTGTTTCCTCCCTTTTCACCCTTTTTACCATCTCGACCTGCTGCTCAATGGTCATGTTTCTGTGTATTACCCCTAAGCCGCCTTCCCTCGCCATTGCAATGGCCATCTCCCACTCCGTAACGGTGTCCATTGCTGCGCTTAGAATCGGAATGTTGAGTTTAATCCTCGGTGTTATCTGCGTAGAAACGTCCACATCCTTTGGCTCGACTTCGGTTGCCTGAGGAATTAAAAGCACATCATCAAAAGTATATCCTTTTATGGCATTGACAAGTTTTTGTGTAAATTTTCCCATTCTTTTTCTCCTCCCACCCTTTTTAAGGTGAGAATGCATAGGGTTTTTAAAGTTTACCTTGCCAAAACCTTTGGTTAATGAGCCTAGAATAATCAAATTTTTGTCAAAATTAATGGAGAAAATCAGCAATCCCTAACCGTTACCCCAACTTCAGGTTAAAATTTCATCGAGCCTTTCTTCCTCAATTGCTTGCTTTATCTCTCTGGCAATCCTTCTTCCGGTGCTCATTGGCTCATTATATCGAAGCCATGTGTAAGGGGAGCCGTTTATGAAGGGATTGGTTCCAGCTACGATTCTCGCTGAAATCTCAAAAACCACAAACTCCATCTCTTCGGTAATGGCCCCTTCAAGACAGAACGGGCCCCATAAACCACTCATAAGCTTCTTTGATGCCTCTACGACTCTTTCCCCAGCATCAATTACGTCCATGAGTAAGCTTTCCCTCAGCACTATTGGAATGTTCCCTACAACCGTGTAGCTCGTCTCTACACCAAATTCGAGTTGCTGTTCTGCGCTTATCCTCCCTATTGCATCTGCATTGCTTTCGTATCTTTTATCTATGCTCATGAGCTCAAGCTCTTCATTGAGCTTCGAGTAAAAAAAGTGTGGATAGACGGGAACACCTATGACGTATTCCTGTATCTGAACTTTCCCTAGGTCTTCTTTGTCCTTAATGCCAAGCTTTGAAGCCTTCTCCCAGAACTCCTCTGGAGTTTTTGCTATGAAGTATCCTCTTCCCCCTTTGGCTCCATGGGGCTTCACTATCACGGGTCTATCTATGTCATCCGGATCTTTGATAACATCGGGAACCCTTATTTTTGCTTCTAAGAGCCATTTTCTCTCTAACTTCCTGTTGCTTTCCCACCTGAGGACTTTTTTGTTCCCGTAATACAAGGCCTTCATATTTTCGACCTTCTCAATTCCCAGATGAGCAACAAAGGATCCAGTGGGGATTACTATTGCTTTCTTTTTAAGTAGCTCCTCTTCGGGATATTCACTAGCTAAAAACTCGTCCGCTACGGGGAAATACCTTGTATAGAGTGGCCTAACCCTTTCCTTTCCAAAAGCTAGGGTTTTAAATCCTTCTTGCTTTGCGCCATGAAGTATTTGAAG
>JAGGWM010000075.1 GCA_021157445.1 Thermococcus sp.
GTTCTTGGAGAGGGGAGGTATAAGATTAAAATCTCGACCGTAAACGGGAGCATAGCTATTGAAGCACGATAAGCAGGTCAAAAACCGCCGATCCAATCCAGTGGAGAAGAAAGCTTGGCAGAAAGCTTTCACTTTTTAAATCAATTTTTGCAAAAACTATTCCTGCTATAAATGAGTAGGGAATTTCCAGTGGCGGCTTGCCTATGTGAACGAGAGTGTAGGGAATGTTCTGGGCGATTATGCCGAGCCACTCGTTTTTCTTGGCAAGGGGAAAGAGAAGAATTCCGCGGTAAAAAGCTTCGTGGGCAAACATAATAACGCCAATTAAAATCTCCTTGAAGAGAAAATCCCCCGGAGAGGTGTAGGTGAATATTGGGTAATAAGTCTCGAAGCTTTCCAGCCGGGATGCGTAAAGGCTTATGGGAAAGGAGAGAATAAAAAGGACAAGTGCCCAGATATAGCCTTCTTTTCTTCCTATTTTAAAACCGAGCTCATGAGGCTTAAAGCCGAGAAGATAAGCGGCTGTTAGGGGCATGAGTATATAGAAAAAAGCGTCATAAAAAACCCACTCATAAATGCTTCTCCCAAGGTTCTGGTTGAGAAGTATAAGAAAAATTGAAATCAAATATAGAGCTACGAACCTCAATTTGCACACCTACAAGTATAGAGTTACGAGAGGGTTAGAAGCTTCCCTTTCCACTTGAATTCCCCTGTCTGTAAACCTAATGGCAATGTCCAGTGACCTGGCATGAGGGACTCTTCTGTTAATTCTCACGCTGACCTCATCTTGAAATGTGTCCTTGTTTACCCGTGTGAGGTTGTCATATAAAAGTGTGATGAAGTTTCTGTAGTCGTGCATTTCGTCTAAGAATTCTTTCTGCTCTGGATTCAGCTTGGGATACACGTACCTCATAAAAAACGACTCAAAATCTAACCTGCTCTCCAGAGAGTATACAAACAATAGCTTGTAGAACTCTTTGTTTTTGCTACGAAATGTGGACTCAATGTATGGCAGAGCTCTTCCAAATATTCTTGCCAATACTTTGTACTCTGATATTTTAGACTCTATTCTAAATTCTCCACCGTGTATTTCCAGTTTAATAAACTTGCTGCTTTCATATTCAAGATATATGTCCTCATAGCATATTGTAACTCCTATGGGTGGTTTTCGCATTAGCTTTAAGATTTCCTGTAGTTTTTTTGTAATATACTCTATGCTCCGTGAATTTCCAATATACATGATGTGAGCGTTGTTAAAAGTATACTCTCCTGCGGTATCTGTATCCAGATCAAATACTATTGTTTTCTTCCAGGGGGGCATGTTGTATCTGTTGAGTGTTTTTAGCTCTAGAATTGATACTGGAACTTCCTTTTTTACGCCTCCGAAGTATTTCCTAAATACCAGAACGGGATGATGTCCTTTTGAAGGATTAAATGGTGATATAGGTATGTTAATGATCTCTCTGGAAATTTTGATTGCTGATTTTATCTTTTCCTCATACTCTTGGGCGAAATGATATATAAGATCTTTGACAAGCATTTCTTCCCTTACCATGGGTCTCCCTTACACTGGTTCTAAACTGAGCAATTAAAAGTTTGCTGTATTAAAGAGATTTAAAAGAGTATAAATTAAACAAGAGAAAAGAGTTGGCTTTATTCTTTTTCTTCGGTTTCCTCCTCATTTTGAGATTTTTCGCTTACTTCTTCCCTCTCATCTTCTTCGTTTGTTTCTTCACTTGTTTCCTTTTCTTCCGGAGCTTCTTCTGCTTTTTGTTCCTCTTCAGCCTTTTCTTCGGTTTCAACTTCTTCTTCCTTGGCCTCTGGCGGCCTCAAAAGCTCTTCAACACTTGGCTTGAACTCAATATTTTCGTATCCTAAGAATTTAAGGTCACTCTCAAGGAGAATTTCCCCCAAAACAAGGGTTCTCGGGTCTACTGTTTGCTCTCCGAAATCTATTTTAACGTCATTTTCGCCCACTTCGATCTGCACTTTTTCAAGGTCTATCCTCGGGATTCTGAGTTCGATTAGGGCTTTCACCTTTTCTATTGGATCCTCTATTTTTTCAAGTACCTCAACCTCATAAACAACGGTTTTTCCTGCGTATGGGTGGTTGAAATCAACCCTAACCCTACCGCTTGAGACGCTCATTACTCTGCCCTTGAGCTTCTTCCCGCTCTCTGTCTCGATTTCCACATCAAGACCGGGGAAGGGGTAGATGCCCTGCCTCCTGAATTGGCCAATTGTAAATGTCTTTATGAGCTTTGGATCCCTTCTTCCAAATGCTTTCTCTGGTGGAACTTCAATAGTGTACTTCTTTCCAACTTCCAACCCTTCAAGGGCTTCATCGAGGCCCTTTATTACGTGCCCAGCCCCAACCGCTATCGGAACTGGCCCGTAAATTCCCTTCTCGCTGTAAATTCCAGCTTCATTTGCAACATCCTCGTAAGTTGTGTCAAATATTTCTCCTGTTTCCTTTATCTTCCCTGTGTAGTGGAGCCTTATTACGTCTTTCTTTGCTACTTTCATAATCATGACCCCCTTCTTCCTTTTTTCAAAAACTGGTTTAGATTATGGAAGTAGGTTTTTAAGCTTTGCACTTGCCGGAAGCGATAATCTAATAAAAACTTTGGAGAACTCCCTTTTGGTGATTGAGATGAAAGTTTATAACACGATGTCCAGGCAAAAGGAGGAGTTTAAACCCCTGAGAGATGGCGAGGTTAAAATGTACGTCTGTGGGCCAACGGTTTATGATTACACTCATCTGGGCCATGCAAGAACTTATATAGCGTTTGACGTTATCAGGAGATACTTGGAGCATAAGGGTTATACGGTTTTGATGGTGATGAACTTCACCGATATAGACGACAAGATCATTAGAAGAGCGAACGAAACCGGAGAAGACCCAAAGGAGCTGGCCGAGAAGTTCCTCAGCCTCTTCCTTGAAGACATGAAGGCTCTGAAGGTAAAGCCGGCCGATATTTATCCCAGAGTAACGGAACACATTCAAGATATAATTGAATTTGTAAAGAAGCTTGAGGAAAAGGGCTACGCCTATGAAGGAAGCGACGGCGTTTATTTTGAAGTCAGAAAATACCAAGAGTATGGAAAGCTCAGCGGAATAAATCTTGAGGAGCTTAGAAAAGGTGCTAGAGTGGAGCCGGGAGAAGGGAAGAAAAATCCAGAGGACTTTGCCCTGTGGAAGAAAGCCAAGCCCGGCGAACCTAAGTGGTCTTCTCCTTGGGGTGAAGGAAGGCCTGGCTGGCACATAGAATGTTCCACCA
>JAGGWM010000182.1 GCA_021157445.1 Thermococcus sp.
CCTTAATCTCCTTTATATACTCCACCACACTCTTTGGCACCAGGTCTTCCCATGGTTCTCCCTCAATCATCCTTCTTCTTATTTCCGTGGCAGAGAGAATATCTTTCCTGAACATCGGTTGAACTACAACTTTATATCCCCTCTCTTTGAAGAGCTGTGCAACCAGTGAATTCCCCGTGAAAACTATATCAAACTTTGGAACCATGGCTTCAACATAAGGAGCCCAGATGGAATTGAAGTTGATATCTGGCAAGGCAACGAGGAAATATTTTCCCCTCGGAATTCCCTTTTCGTCCAGAGCTCTTATGAGCATCTCCATTCTTTCACTTGTTGTAAAGGGGTTTCTCAAAGTATGGCTAACTTGAGCACTTCCTATGCCTATTATAACCTCATCAACCTGTTTAAAAACATATTCAAGGGCTTTTAAATGTCCGTTGTGCACTGGCTGAAATCTACCAACGAAAAGACCTCTCATTCTTTACCCCTCCCCATAGAGCAGTTTTACTTTCACTTCATCCCCAACTTTCAGCCCTAAAACATCTGCAGCTGAACCCTGATTAACAGCTATCTCAAGGTAATCATGACTTCCGGGAAGGGATAGAAGTTCTCCAGGTTTTACCTTGCCGTAGGTGTCTATGTATGGAATTTTTCTTCCCAAAATTTCAACGTATTTTGGTCGTTCATAGTTTTCAAGGTTTAAAATAACATTCCCAAAGTCATCTATATAGATAACCCTCAACAGCCAAGAATCTTCCAGTTTCTTGGGTTTCAAATCAAGTTTAATGATTTCTTCCAAGTCAATCTCCTTTCCAAGCTTTGATGGTTCATATCCAAGGCTAAGCAATGCCCCAGCAGGACCAAAGACATCCCTTCCGTGAAAAGTCGAGCTTATCTTCCTCCCAATGATTGTTTCAATTTTTCTGAGGTCTATTTCATACGCGGCTTTTGGCTTTATCCACTTAAGGGGAAGCGTCGCTAAACCGTTATCAGGTAGCACTAAGAATTGTGTGCCTTCAATTATGATTGCTCTCCTTTCGGTCCCTACTCCGGGATCAATAACCCCCACATGGATGGTATCTGGGGGGAAATATTTTACAATCTGCTCCATAACAAAGGAGCCTTCGATAATGCTGTGCCTCGTTATTGAGTGAGTCACATCCACTATCTTCGCTTCCGGATTTATTGCCAAAATAGCACCCTTCATTTCTCCAACATAAGGCCCTTTGATGCCAAAATCTGTGGTCAAAGTTATCACTGGCACCACCTAAAAATTATTAAGGTCTACCTTTAAAAGAACTTTGGGGAAAAGCATGAGAGATTCAAAGCTCATTCCAATTGTACTCGTCCTCTTGGTATTCTCTTCTGGATGTTTAGTTAAGGAACCGGCAAAAGTTGAGATTAATACTGACAAGACTGCCGTTAAAGAGGGGGATATTTTTCACATGGTGGTTAAAGTTAACAACACGGGGAAAGTCGCAATAACTGGGGTTAACTTGTATCTCAACAACCCGGACTTTAAGATACTTCAAAGTCCTTCTTTAGATGCTCCCCTCAAAGTTGGCGAAGCAACTGAGCTTATATGGATAATCCAAGCCCCGTCAAAACCTGGGAGATACATGGTCAAAGCATCCGTAGAGGTGGTGGATGAACTTCGGAGAACATGGGGAGGATTTTACAAGGAGCTAATAATAAATGTTGTGGAAAAAGAAAGTGAAATACCTTTATTTGGGGTGTTAAGTACAAGCGTCGCTTCTCCGGAGGAAGTGGAAGGAGGGAACGAATTTAGAGTAGAGGTAACGTTGAAAAACATGGGGAATGCTCCTATAACACTTAGAGACATTTCTTTGAACCTTTTGGACGGTATGGAAGTCGTCAAAGAACCAGATGTTCCAGCAAACATTCTTCCGGGAGAGAAGCATGCGCTGATTTATGTTATTAAGGCTCCTTACAAGCCAGAAGAGGGTTACCTAACAATTTCCGTAGTTTACAGAGAGGATAGAGAAGAGAAAAGAGAGCTTAAAAACAGGTTCATTAAAATACTTTGGAGACCGTGGAATTATGACGATGAAACTTTAAGACTAGCATATGGGGAAGAATATTACTGGATCACTCTCCCATATCTTGTTGATGGATTTTGGAAAGAGAGATTTAACTCCACATCCAGGATAGATAGGGAGATGTTAAAGAACGAGTCAATCTTGCTTGTGAAAAACGCCACTTCAGAAATCGAAGCTGCAAAAGCAGTTTATAATATGATCAAAAGCAGATATTACTTTGGGGACATCACAACCACTACGAATCCATCCAGCATACTTCACAAAAATAAGATAAGCTATGAAGAAGGTACACTTCTCCTTACAGGGATTTTGAGGTCTTTAAATATTCCAGCTAGGGTTGTGACACTTTATAATGGAGACGACTGCACGGAGAATACAATCTCTGAATTCTATTCTGCCGGAAAATGGTATGTAGTGGACTTTAAAAGAGGGTTCTTTGGATCAAGGGAGGAGTATATAGCAACCCCATATTTCCCCAAAATTTACCAGATGATAACGGATGGGCTCTACAATCTCGTTGCCCAAGCACCGGAAGAGGAAGAGGGGCATGAGCACGTGGATGTAAGCCCCGAATACTTAGCCAATATAGAGGATTCCTTAAAAGAAGTCGTGTTAGGAAGACTTAACCCCACTCTAAGGCCGAAATTATCTGTAGTACTGGTCAATATGAATCAAAACGAGCGCATATTTACCCTTTTCCTATTCGCTTCTGCTCCTGAAAGGGAGTTAAACCTTGTATTTCAGAAGGCTGATCCAAAGAATCTTGCGAAAAACGTCGATGCCCTATACAAGTTTTATAAAGACAAACCATGGCCAGAAAACTTTAGAGAATACTGGGATATTCTGATGGAGGTGTACAAATGATAGTGGTACTCAGATTGGGACACAGGCCGGAGAGAGATAAAAGAATTACAACCCATGTAGCCTTAACTGCAAGGGCTTTTGGAGCAGATAAAATCATTATAGCAGCTGAAAAGGACGAACATGTATATGAGAGTGTTACAGATGTCGTAAAACGTTGGGGAGGCCCTTTTGAGATTGAGTTCAA
>JAGGWM010000047.1 GCA_021157445.1 Thermococcus sp.
ACTTCAAAAGTCTCCCCATCTATTGCCACCTGGAGGTTGCTTGGAGTATCTTTAACGTTGCCCAAAGCTTCATAGTGGTTTCTCGCATGAATGAGCTCGGCGAAGGCTATAGCCCTAAAAAGCTTGGCTATATTTGGAAATCCTTCCTTTTCAGCAACGTCTGCGAAAATCATGTACCTCATATGCGCTTGGCTTTCTCCTGCGTATGCATCTTCAAGAAACTTCTTAGTCATTTTTCTTTCAACCACCATATCCATCACCTCAAAACGGCATTATTAATTTCGATATAGAAATATAAAAGGCTTTCTATCCGAAACTTATAAAGCAGAATGAGAACATTACATTTTTCTTTTAAAAGTCTCCCCCTGAAGGGCGAAGAGGTCAGTTCAACTTCCGGGAACCTTTCTCTTATGACGACTTTCTTTCATTACCTCTTTTGTTTTCATATAAAACTTCTAAAGTTTGAACATATAAATTTTCGGTTCGCCTAACAAAACTTGCGGACCCTAATTGATTTCAATTACTCCTTATTATTAAGTTCGAAAAAAGAACACAGCTTAGAGGGAGATGAGCTCTAAAACCAGCTCGTACTTTTCGCAGTGTTTCTTCAATTTCTCCATAACCCTCTTATCTCCTCCAAGCACAGGCCAGAGAATTGAATCTATATGTAGCGGAGGAATTTCAACTTCCTTTGAAACTTCTCTCCAGAAAGTTATGGAGTTCTTATTCACGAATCTTTTCGTGTAGTTTTCAATTCTGAAGTCTTTTGGAATGTCGATTTCCATCGGATAAGGAATGAACTCCCCAAAAGCTATCCTAGACGCATAGCCGAACATTTTGACGGCAAAAACAATTGTTTTTGCATCTTCCTTTGCGTTCATGACCTTCGCTAAATGATCCCTAAATCCCAGCATGTTTTGGTGGTACTTTATTAAATCTTCAATCGTTAATGAGTTCAAAAAAGGCTCCAGCTTTTTAAGACGATTTAATTTCGACTGGATTAATCTCCTGTTACTTTTTGACCTTGGCAAGAACTCAGAATAAGCTTTCACAATGCTTCCCGCTAGAGGGTTTTTTGAAAAATAGTTTGAAAACTCCCACCACCAGTTCTCCCCTTTATCCGAAAGCTGATAGCTCACAATTGAGTTCGCTATCACGAGCTTGAGGAAAAGCTCATCATTGAGGTTTTTGTGAAGGTTCTCCAAAGCTGAAAACTGCAGGTCGACTTTCTCCTCAATAGTTCTCGCACATTCAATGCCGAGTTCTTTGAGAATGCTTTTGAGGGCTTCGACTTTCAATTATTCTCACCAAAAAGAAATAGGAGCGGGGATTTATAGAATTTGTGAAAAGGTAAAAAGGTTATTCAGCCTTCTTTTCTTCTTCAGCCTCTTTCTTTTCCTGTGCCTTGGATTTTGCCGGTGGCTTAAGACCATAGCCAAGAATTCTGAACTCCACTACGTCTCCGTCCCTTAGGATGTACCTTACTTTGCCCTCCCCAAGGTGCTCTATTTTGGCTAAAGGATGCCTGTAGTCTTTGAACTTCCTCACCTTCTCCTCCGGCAGCGGAACCCAGTCAAATAGCTCCAACTCTTCCTCTTTCCATTCGGTAGTTAGGATATAATTCTCCACATAACCTAAGGCATTGGTTGGACACACATCAACACAGAACTGACAGAATGTGCACCTTCCGTAGTCCACTTTGGGATGAGGCCTCTTTTCTCCCTCTATCCAAGTCATCTCTATTGCCCTTGCAGGACATATCTGGCCACACATATTACAGCCTATACACGTTTTCCAGTTGAGAGTGTGGAATCCTCTATACTTCTCAGCTATTTGCGTTTGTTCATAGGGGATTTTAATGGTAACGGGCTTTTTGAATAGATACTTGAGCCCAAGCCAAGGCTTAAGGAATGAAGGTCTCTTTTTAACCTTCTCTTCGGGGGCAACTTTAAATTCAATCCCTTTTGCGCTCTCCATTTTTATCACCTGTCTATATCCGGTGGGCAGTTATCAAGGCTCACCAAGATCACGGGCACATCTGCTAACCTTGCTCCCACTAAAAGCTGTTCTATCACTCTAATTCCATGGGCTATGCTTGGACCCCTTATCTGAACCCTGTAAGGTTTGTTGCCTCCGTCGCTTACGACATAAGCTCCAAAGTCCCCTTTGTTTGACTCCACGTGAGCATAGGCATCTCCTGCCGGCACTTTGAACCTCGGAAGGGCCTTAAAGCCAGCATGCTCAACCTTATAGGGCCCACTCGGTGGTCCCATTTCAAGGAGCTGTTCAAGAATGTAGAGATCCTGCTCAAGCTCAAATCTTCTTACGAGGGCTCTCGCCAATGCATCTCCCTCTCTAAGCACTGGCACCTCGAAATCAAACTCTGGATAAAGGAGATAAGGATCGAGTTTTCTGACATCTGCTCTAACTCCAGTTGCCCTAAGGTTTGGCCCGGTTACACCTTCTTCTAATGCAAACTTCTTGTCCATAACTCCAATTCCCTCAAGCCTCTTGAAAGTGATGTAATTTTCGAAGAGGACATTGTCAAAGTCTTTAAGCTTGTCTTTCAAATATTCTACGGTGTCTTTTAACTGCCTTAACCACTTGTCTCCGGGTATGTCTCTTCTAACTCCTCCGGGGATTGTGTAGATGTGGTAAACTCTTGCCCCGGTAAGCTGCTCAAAGAGCGCCATGAACCTTTCCCTATAAGCGGCAGCCCACTGTCCAGCGGTGTAAACGCCTAACTTGAAGGCCATTCCCATTGTCCAGAATAAATAAGCACTAACCCTCGCCATCTCAAGCACAGTTGTTCTAATCCATTGGGCTCTCTCTGGAACCTCCCATCCCATGAGCTCGTCCACGGCCATTGAGTATATTGCCTCTGGCACATCTGGCTCCGGAACACATATTCTCAAAAGGAGTGCTATATTTGTGTACCATGGTCGGTACTCAGCTAGTTTTTCAAAACCTCTATGAAGGAAGCCAGGGTTTGCTATGGCTTTGACGACCCTATTACCGTCCATTTTAAGGATTAAGCTGTAGTTTTCGGTAGCCATGTGTTGGGGTCCAAAGAATAACTCGTAAGTGTCCTTTTCAAGAGGTAATAAATCCATACCATTTTCTCTCGCTTCCCTAATCAATTCTTGCTGTGAAACCATCTTTCCCACCTCCATTGCGGGCTGGAAGCCTCTAAGGGAGGAAAGCCCGCAAAGTTTATATGCCTCATTCTCTATTCCCCTTTGATGATGTCCGGCGGTATATCCGTCGGGAGGAGGGCCCTCTGACCGGGCCGTATGCGGTCTACCGCAAGCCTGCCCCGTTTTGGGGCGTTCCCATGTTGGGAACCCTCGCCAAGGGGAGGCAGGTCAGTCTTCTATATACATTTCTCTTATTGCCCGATAGTATGCTTTGTAGATGTCTCTTTTTGTTACAACCCCAATAAGCTTTTTGTTTCCGGGGCTTTCAACAATGGGAAGAAGATTCTGGTCGTACTTCATCAGCTTTTCAAATGCGTCATGAGCGGTTTCATTTAGATATCCAACGCCGTATTCTTTACGCAGAAATCTCTCTATGGGTAGCGTTTTTATCCTCTGGGAAAGGTTTAGGAAGTCTTTTACACCAACAACACCCAATACTTCCATATTTTCATCAACAACTGGAAAGCAATCGTGCCCAGTCTTTGCAACGAGCTCTTCGACATCTCTTAAAGTATTCCATTTATAGACAAAGACGGGTTTTGCAGTCATAATCTCTCTAACCGGGATTGTCTCCAAGACTACGGGACGGCCTGTTTTTATATGGATTCCTCTCCGTTCGAGTTTTAGGGTATATATCGAAGAACCCTTGAGAATAAACCTAGCAGTTAAAAAGCTTGCGGTTGCGGAGGTTATAACTCCCGGAAGGAGGCCATATCCTCCGGTGAGCTCTGCCACCATAAGTATCTGATTTATTGGGGCTTGTGTTAGTCCGCTGAAGAATGCCGCCATTCCGGCTAGGGCATAAACTGCTGGATTAACTCCAATGGCTGGGAAGAGAAGCTTTAAAATTGTCCCATATGCAGCCCCAAGTAGAGCCCCGATGTAAAGACTTGGAGCAAAGATACCACCGCTGTGACCGGAAGATATCATTAGGGACGTTGCAATCATCTTTCCAATCCCTAAAAGAATAAGAACTGTAAGCGGAAGCAACCCTGCAATGGCGAGCTCCATTCCCTCGTAACCAACTCCGAGGATTCCATACTGGGGAAAGAACATTCCAATAAAACCAACGCTTAGTCCTCCAATAAAAAGCTTTGTCCATAAAGGTGCTTTAATGCTTTCGAATTTATCGGTGAGCCAGAATAGAAACTTTGCCCAGTAAGCACCTAGAACCCCAAACAATACTCCCATAAGGAACAGGAAGAAAAGCTCAATGTGTTCGTGGGCAATTTGGAGGGGGATATTGACTTCAAACGCCTCTCCCAAAAACAGCAACGTTACGGTATTGCCCACCACAGCAGAAAGAAATATTGGAACAAGGTTTATGGAAAACGTCCCCATGTAGACGACTTCAAGGGCGAACATTGCCCCGGCAAAGGGAGTATTAAAGGTTCCCGCTATTCCTGCGGCCAGACCGCAGGTGGTTAGGAGTTTTTTCATTTCTGGAGGGAGTTTAAAAGTCTGAGTTAGGGCTGAGGCTAGCGAGGCTCCAATGAAACCTATAGGTCCCTCTCGACCAACGCTTCCACCGCTTCCAATGGTAATTGAAGTTGTTAATGCCTTAAAAGCTGCTAGTATTCCTTTTATTTCTCCTCTTTTGAATATTACTGCCTCTATAACTTCGGGTATGCCGTTTCCCTTTAATTCTGGATAGTTTTTTATTATCGGTGCAACTACAAGACTGCCTATTGCCGGAAGCAGAATGTATCCGAGGTTGTATCCGTGGTAATAGAAGGAAACATGAGGGAGTAAAATATTAAAAAACAGCAGTCTTGTAAAATATATTAGCTTTCTGAAAACAACAGCTCCTAATCCACCAACTATCCCCGTGATTATAGAGAGGAAAAGAATAGTTGCCCACCTCTTCACATATCCTTCCCTTCTCATCGACTTAGAGTAACCTGGGGGGTATTTAAAGATTAAAGAAACCAAAGGTGGTCATATTAAAGTTAAGAAGTTAAAGCTTCAAAGCTTCCTCCAAGAGCTTTAGACCTATGTTGAGGTATTCCTTTGCCTTTTCTTCACTTCTTGCCTCTGCAAAGATTCTTATTATTGGCTCGGTTCCGCTTGCCCTTACCAGCACCCACCCATCTTCGAAAAGAACCTTTGTCCCATCGGTCGTGTCAATTTCCAAGCCCTCTCTCTCTGCAATCTCAGCAACTTTTGCCACTATTGCTTTTCTGTCTCCTTCCACGTGTCTCTTGGTTTTTACTTGGTAAAACTTTGGAAGCTCGTTTATTAGTTCGCTGAGCTTCTTACCACTTTTTGCAAAAATCTCAACTATTTTTGCAGCTGTCATGGCACCATCTCTACCCAAAACGTGATCTGGGAAGATGACCCCCCCGTTTTCTTCTCCCCCTACCAGACCGTTGTGTTCAAGCAATGCCCTTGAGACTATAAGGTCTCCAACTTTCATCTTCAGAACTTTTCCTCCGTAGATCTTGGCAAGCTCGTCTATTATGTGAGAAGTTGCCACTGTCGTTACAACTAGACCGCCCTTGTTCTCCTCTAACATAGCTTTTGCCACTAAGGCAAAGGTCTTGTCTCCCTGTATGAAGTTTCCGTTTTCGTCTATAAAAACAGAGCGATCTGCATCGCCATCTTGGGCTATTCCAAAGTCCGCTCCAAGGGCTTTCACGATCTTCATAAATCCTTGAAGGTTCTCCTCGTTCGGCTCGGGGTTTCTTGCGGGGAAGTGGCCATCTGGGTGTGCATTAACGCTGACAACTTTGCAGCCCAGTTCTCTTAGGAGATATGGGAGCACTAGAGAACCTGCACCGTTTGATGTATCTACCACAACAAAGGGCTTTCTCTTTCTTATTGCCTCAACATCCACCTTAGCCTTTATTGCATCCATATAGGGTCTTATTATATCCCTCTCCACTAACTGGCCTATTTCATCCCATCTAGCTCTGTAGAAATCTTCTTTAAAGAAGAGCTCTTCCACTATAGCCTCTCTTTCTTTCTTAAGGCCCAGACCATTTGGCTCAAGAAGC
>JAGGWM010000009.1 GCA_021157445.1 Thermococcus sp.
CCTCTCTCCTGAGCTCGAGACCCTTTTCAGCAAGTTTTATTCCTTCTTCCGTGATTTCTACCTCCCTTTCCGCCTTGGTGTCTTCTTCTCCGACTTTTCTGGTCTTTAGCTCCTTAATGGGGACGAACTTCTCAAGTTCTTTTGCTTCAACTTCCCCCTTTTCAGCAAGGAGCTTTAATGCTTTATCAATTGGTCTCTCCTTGGAAAGAGCCTCCTTTCCCTTCTCGGTAACCTCAAGAATAAGCTTTCCACCTTCTTTTCTAACAGCAGCCCACCCCTCTCTCCTCAGGATTCCAATAATTGGCCTAAGTTCATCGTCGCTCAACACTTCTCTGAGGTCATCAAGAGAAACCCTGCCCTTTTCCACAAGCAGCTTCAAAGCTCTCCTTTCTGGAAGCCCAATTTCAGCGTATTTCCTCCCCAGCTCCGTTATTCTTACAATTCTCTTTTGTCTTTCATGGAGCTTTGCAAGTCCCTTACTCTGGAGCCAGAGGACGGCTCTCATTACCGCTACTTGATCCAGTCCCGTTTCTTTAACTAGGTCTTCGAATTTTACCTTTTTTAAATCCTTGAGCTTGATGAGAGTCAATTTTTCTTGATAGCTTAATTCCATTACCAACCCCCCGAAAAAAGTCTTGCCGGAGTTACTTAAAAATTGCGGTAGTGGGAGGTTAAAAAAGATTAGAAAAATCAGTGCTTGTGGGGGAAGAAAACAACCTTGCCCGTTTTTCCAGCGCGCATGAGTTCAAAAGCTTCCTCGAACTTATCGAATCCATTGTATTTGTGTGTGATTATTGGATCCAAGTTTAGCTTTCCGCTTCTAAGGAGGTTAGAGACAGTGTACCAGGTTTGCCATAGATGCCTTCCGGTAATTCCATGAACCTCCAGTGCTTTAAAGATAACGAGGTTGTTAATGTCGAAGGTGACTTCCCTTGGGAACAGGCCGAGAAGGCTAACCCTTCCCGCTGGGGTAACCGCCTGCAATCCTTGTTCAAGAGCCTTTGGGGCACCGCTAAACTCGAGGAAAACGTCGACTCCATTGCCATCCGTTAGGTCTTTCACCTCTTTAACAACATCCTCTTCCATGGGGTTTATAACCACATCGGCACCCACTTTTTTCGCCAATTCCCTTCTGAAATCACTTGGTTCGCTTACTATTACCAAAGAAGCCCCACTCGCCTTTGCTACCGTTATACCCAAGAGACCCAAGGGTCCGGCACCCGTTATGAGAACCGTTTTGCCAGAAATTGGCCCAGCCAAAACGGTATCAACGGCATTGCCCAGCGGCTCTTGAAGAGTTGCGTATTCCGGAGGAATCTCCTTGGGATTTTTCCATGCATTTTGAGCTGGAACAATAGCATATTGCGCAAATACACCATCGGTATCTACTCCGAATATCTTGGTGTTCTGACAAACGTGGTAGTTGCCGGTTTTACATTGATAGCATTTTCCGCAAACTATATGGGTTTCTGCAGAGATGTAGTCACCTACTTGAATGTCATCTACTCCTTTACCGACCTCTACGACTTCCCCAGCGACCTCATGGCCCATTATCTGTGGGGGCCTTATTCTGCTTTGTGCCCATTCGTTCCACTCATAGATGTGAAGATCTGTTCCGCAGATGCTGGTTGCAAGAACCTTGATAAGGACTTCTCCTTCTTTTGGCTGTGGAATGTCAACTTCAACAAGCTCAGCACCGTAAGCAGGCTTAGTCTTCATAATAGCAGCCATTTTTTCGCCCATAGTTACCATCTCCACAACAGATTCGTTAACATTAATATCTTCATCATCTCTTGATATAAGCTTTTTGTCCCCATAAAATACTCCGGTTTTATCGTCCACCGATTTCGGTTTTTTCAAAGGAAAAAACAAAGTTAAGAAACAAAAAGTTTGAAAAAGTTATGAGACCACCAAAAATTTTAAATACCTCCATCATCACAATTGAGATTGCAGATACTTGCCTGGTGGTGTCTGAATTGGAGGATAGGAAATTTGGAAAGAAAAGGATGGATAGAGGAGGCCCAAGATTGCCTCCAGTTAAAGTTGGAGAAAGATACAAGGTAAAGATAGAAGCCCTCGGAAAGGGTGGAGATGGGATAGCAAGAATTAAGGGCTTTGTGATTTTTGTCCCAAACACAAAAGTGGGGGACGAGGTAGAGATTGTTATAAACTCCGTGAAACAGAAGTTTGCATTCGGAGAAATTCTCGGTTGATTTTTCCTTTCTTTCCTTATTATACGAAAATCTTATATTTCATTCTGTAATAACAGTAGTGTGTCTATCGCTGTAGTTATTTGGCAGTGTTGTCACTGCTTTAAAGATTCACCCACTCAAGGAAGTGTGAATAATGCCGGTTATAATCGTTACCGGAAGGGGAGGGGCTGGTAAAACCACAACAACTGCAAATTTAAGCGTTTATTTTGCTCAAAAGGAGTATAGGACTTTGGCCATAGATGGTGATCTCTTCTTGCCCAATCTCGGCTTCCATTTCTCCTTAGAAAACGTTAACTATACCCTTCATTCCCTCCTCAAAAATCCCGATATTGATCCAGAGTGGGCCATTTATAAGCACGCAAAGACTGGGGTTAACGTGATGCCCGGGAGCACTAGGTTGCAAGATGTAATAGGCATCTCACCTAAAAGATTGAGGGACATTGTTGAGCAAATGAGATACAAGTTCCCGGTGGTTTTTGTGGACTCTCCCACGGGAATTCCATTCGATACCCTTCCAACTTTTGAGGTTGCTGACTATCAAATAATAGTTGTTGAAGTTGAAAGATCGCCGATTTATTCCTTTGAAACAATGGTTGAGAATGAAATTAACAAGCTTAAGGCAATAGGCGAGGAATACGGACTGAAGATCGCGGTAGTGCTAAACAAGGTCAGGGAATCAGAGGATGTTATAGATCACATAATAGACGAGATCACCGAAAATGTTGGTTTGCCAGTTGTTGGAGTAATACCATTTGATGAGTACGTTCCGGAATCCATAAACGTTGGAATCCCGGTACTTGCATATAAACCAAGGAGCGATGCTGCTATAGCGTTTTATGAGGCGGGAGAGATATTAGAGGAATGGATATTTAGGAAGGTTAAAAAGATCTGAAATCTCTTTTGGGGGTAGGAAGATGAACCTAGAAGAACTTATCGAAAAAGTAGCCAGCGGAGAAATTAAGCTTCATCAGGTAGAGAAATACACCGGGGATAAAAGGCTTGCAACAGAGATAAGGAGAAAAGCCCTCGAAAAGAAGCTAGGAATATCACTCGAAAACATCGGACATTACTCCATCGATCCAGAGCAGGTTATTGGAAAAAACATAGAAAACATGATTGGAGTTGTTCAGATACCCATGGGAGTAGCAGGGCCTTTAAAGATAAATGGAGAATATGCCAAGGGTGAATTTTACATCCCCCTAGCAACAACGGAGGGAGCGTTAGTTGCGAGTGTTAATAGAGGATGCTCGGCTTTAACAGCCGCAGGTGGTGTGAAAACAACCCTAATCGATGACAAGATGACAAGAGCCCCTCTTTTAAAGTGTCCCGACGCAAGGAGAGCGAGAGAGGTTGCCAAATGGGTTGAAGAAAACCTCGAATACCTCCAAGAGGAAGCAGTTTCTAAAGTGACCAGACACGGAAAACTTAGGGGAGTTAAACCCTACATCGTCGGCAACAACCTCTACCTGAGATTTGAGTTTGAAACTGGAGATGCAATGGGCATGAACATGGTTACGATAGCGAGTGAAGAGATAATGAAGGTAATAGAAGAGCACTTCCCAGATGTGAAGTACCTCGCCCTATCAGGAAACCTCTGCGTTGATAAGAAGCCCAACGCGATGAACTTCATCAATGGAAGAGGGAAAACTGTTATAGCCGAGGCAATTATTCCAAGAGAGATAGTCGAAAAGAAACTCAAGACTACACCAGAACTGATAGCGGAGGTAAACTACAGGAAGAATCTCGTAGGCTCAGCTCAGGCTGGAAGCTACGGCTTCAATGCACACTTTGCGAACATAATTGGAGCTATATTCTTAGCAACGGGTCAAGATGAGGCTCAAATAACCGAGGGCTCCCATGGAATAACTCTCGCGGAGGTAACTCCAGAGGGGAATCTCTACATAAGCATAACAATGCCGAGCCTGGAAATCGGAACAGTAGGCGGGGGAACGAGGGTTCCCACGCAAAGAGAGGCATTAAGCATCATGGGCGTTGCTGGCGGTGGAGAGCCACCAGGGATTAATGCAAAGAAGTTTGCGGAGATTGTTGCGGGTGCAGTATTAGCGGGAGAGCTCTCCTTATTGGC
>JAGGWM010000079.1 GCA_021157445.1 Thermococcus sp.
GGGGAATAGACCTCGGGGTTAAACATTTTGCCGTGGACAGCGAGGGGAACGCTTTTGAAAACCCACAAGGCTGGGAGAGCTGGTCGGAGGGTGGTTTTCGTTAAACCAACCTACACTTCGAGGACTTGCTCTCGCTGTGGTTTCGTTGTTGGAGAGTTGGAGCTTTCTGATAGGGTCTTTACGTGTCCGAAGTGCGGGCTGGTGCTGGACAGGGACTTGAACGCTTCACTCAACATTTTGAAAAAGGGTTTAGATGAAGGGTTGGGACGACCCGGATTGCCTGTGGAGTGAAGACCTCTACCCCGTGTCGTGCCTTATCGGGCAGTCATCACGGGGCAAGCCTTCCTGATGAAGCAGGAAGCCCCACCCCTACGGGTGGGCAGTTCACTATGCAAAGACTTAAAAATGGTAACAGAGATAAACCATAAAAGGACTACAAAGGCTTAAAGGGTAACTGTATCATGGAGGTGGCTTCATTGGAAATAACAATTGAGAAATTCAAACCGAAAGTTACCCGCCCTTTTAAGAGGAAAAACGAATATTGGGTAAAGCTCATAGATGGGAGTGGCGAGTATATAATGAAGTTTAAAACTCCCTTAGAGGCCGAGGATGCAATATACGGGCTTCTCGATCTCCAGGTTTATGGGGGTAAAGTTAGGCTGAAGCTTAAAGAGGGAAATGTTATAGAGGACATTCAGATTCTTGAGCTCTATAAACCATCTGCAAAGGAACTTGTTGATGAGTATTTTAGCGAATAGCTGAAGTCCTTTTTTGTACAGTAGACTTCTTTTTTTGACAAAAACCTATATATACCATGGAGTCCAAATGTATAATTAGATGAGTATTACAGCGTTTCACAAATCAATTTTTAAGATGGAATCCAAAAACTTGGAGGTCTTACTATGGCTAGAAGGAAAAACAAAGAACTCCTGAAATTCGCAGAGGAAATAGGAGGGGAAGAGGCTATTGAGGTAATCAAGGCTCTCGAAAAAAAGAAAGAAGCAACTGATGAAGAGATTGCAGAAATGACTGGGATAAGGGTAAATACTGTTCGCAAAATCTTGTATGCCCTCTACGACAATCAGCTTGCGGAGTTTAGAAGGGTCAGGGACAAGGACACAGGGTGGTATTATTACTACTGGCACCTTGAAACAAGGAGACTGCCGGAGATTATAAAAGCCAGAAAAATGCATGAGCTCAAAAGACTCAAAGAAATGCTTGAAGAGGAAACCAAAGAAGTTTACTACCACTGCGGGACTCCAGGCCACCCAAGACTGACCTTTGATGAGGCAATGGAATATGAATTCAGATGCCCACTATGTGGAGAAATGCTCATGCAGTACGACAACAGCGAAATAGTTAAAGAGCTCCAAGAAAAAATTAAAAAGCTTGAGAAGGAACTTGGAATAAAGGCGTAATTCTGGATTTAGTGAACTGCAGGGATGATAACATGGAAATTGTTATTTTAGAGAAGATATATGGAGATAGAAGCGGTTTTGAAAAGCTCAATAAGAAGCTTAAATCCCTTTTAGGAGATTTGGAAGTTTCGTGGAAGATAGGGATCACTCAAAAACAGTGGGCCAAAATAACCGTAGAAGGAGAAGACAAGGAAATTTCTGCAAATCTTATAAGAGAGGAATTTGGGGAAATCCCATGCAAGCTGAGCAATGTAAAAGAAGGAGATGCGTACAGGGGAAGATTTATTGACCTTGGAAAGGTTGGGTATGGGGTTTACGTTGACATTGGAGTATTCTCACCAGCCCCAAAGGATGTTTTAGTTCCCCTTTACTATCTCAAGTCCCTCTTTGGAGACAAGCCAGTTAGACAGCTCATAAGGGAGTTTGGCTGGATAGATTACATTCCCATCGAATTGGAAATCACAAAAGTGGAGTTCGGGACTAGGGAGATGGAGGGAAAATTCAGTGAAAGACAGCTGAAACAAATAGAAAAGTGGATGAGTGACGGATACGATAAGATATTCATTGCGGGTACAATAAGCGAAAAGGTTGAGGAAGCCTTGATAGAAACCGGGCATTCAAGGGATGTGAAGAGACTTGAGGAGCTTGGACTTATGGAGATACTTTTGGTGCTGAAGAAGGGCACCCAAGCTCCTGGAATCATTAAGGAGATAGGACCTTATTTAAAAGCTGCAGTGTTTGGGGCAATTAAGTTTGAGTAGGAAGCTCGCATATCATTCTAACTGCGAGAGCGGCTGAGATGTATTGAACCATTGGAAGGCACTGAGAAGAATAAGCCAATAGGGGGATAAAGACAACTAGAAGCCAGAAAAACAATGCCTTTCCCCCTCTCATATTCAGTATGGATCTTCTGAAGTTAAACAGCAAATAGAGGATCAAAATCAGCTGGAGAATTCCTTCTTTCAGTAAGACAAAGAGAGGGCTCAGGTCAAAGGACAAAGATATATCTGGAATTGAAAAAACGTTTATGCCTAAAATAAAGAAAGCAATGCTCAGTCCGACATAAAGGGAGTTTCTTATGGACTTTGTTGGAAAGACAAAAAACGTGAAAAGTGGAAAGATAATCAGATAAGGCCACACTAGGCTACCTACCGCGACGACAAGTGAGAGGAGAAAGATTTGTCCGATTGTCTTAGGAGTATCTTCCGTGAATTTTGCATTTAGCGTAAGTGCCGCAACAAGAACTAGGAGAAACACACCGATGTTTGTGGAAATATCTGCAATGGAGCTCCTGAAAGCGGGAGATGAGAACACAAGGCCAAAAACTAGGAAGCCGAGCTCTCTATAGGGTTTTGGTGCTGTAAAGAACATTAGTGTGGATGTGAAGAAAAGGACAAAGAAATGAAGAACAAGAAGAGCCTCCTCCGTTGGAGAGTAGAGCCGGAAATAGGAACTGAGTGCAAAAGAGAGCAGGGAATTTTTAGTTCCTAGCAAAGCATTTTGAAAAGTAGTTCTAAGGAAGCCTTCGTCAATAGTAGCGGGCATGGAGTTTGAAATCCAGAGCGCAAAGAGAGAAACTACAAGGAGATAAAAAAAGTGAGTATAAGTGCCATGTCTAGAGAACAAGAACGCAAAGAAAAGAGCCAAAGAGAAACCTGTGAATAAGAGAACATAAATCTCTCTGCTCCTGAATCTATAATACGGTGAGAACGCCTTCTCTATGAGGTATATACTCTTCTCGTCCCCTGTGAAGAACACAACTTCGTCAAGAACTATGATCGATGGCTTCAAAGAGGCCTCCGGGGGTAGTCCCGTTAAGTTCCAGAGCTTTTTCATCTCTGGATTGTCATACACATTTCCAACGAGGACAAGCACTTCACTTCCTTTATCCTTAAACCGGGAGAGCTTTTCATCCACATACCATCCCCATGCCTGAGAATATTCACTCTCCCCGGAGACCACATAATATGTTCTTCCATCAGATAAAAACTCCTTAAAGGCGTTTTCATTGGGATAGAACTCTAACTGGGACGCGGAAGCAAGGGGAAGCATTAGGAAGAGCATTATGATTAAAAACTTCTTCATCTCCTCCACCGAATAAAATTATGTAGCCAGGTCCAGCGCGGCATCACCGTTTCGGCCCATGCCGATCTCAGCCGCGCATCGATAGATACTAACAAAAAAGAGATTTAAGTTTTACCCTTTTTCTTTTAGCTCTTCCAGTTTTGTAATGAGCTTTTGGGCTATCTCCATAAATGCTTTTGCTGCTGGAGTGTCTTCATAGAGAACTATTGGTACACCGCTGTCGCTTGCTTCCCTTGCCTTCAGGTCTATGGGAACCTTTCCAAGAAAGTCAACCTCTTCCTTCTTCGCCAGCTTTTCTCCACCTCCTTCTCCAAAGAGATCTATCTTGTTCCCACAGTGGGGGCATACGAGGTAGCTCATATTTTCAATAACCCCTATGTAGGGAACATTCATCTGCTTCATCATATTTACAGCTTTACCGGTATCGAGCAACGCTACCTCCTGAGGAGTGGTAACTATTATGGCAGCATCAAGCTGTATCGTCTGGGTAACGGTTAAAATTTGATCTCCGGTTCCCGGAGGAAAGTCCACTATCATGAAATCCAGGCTTCCCCACTTGACGTCTCCAAGAAGCTGTTTAATGGCTTTTGTAACTAAAGCTCCCCTCCATATTATCGGCTGATCTTCAGGAACCATAAGTCCCATGCTCATAACCTTAATCGGAGTTGTCTGATCCAAAAAGTCATTTGTCGGAGGTATCATCTCAAAATGTCCATCTTCAAACTTCTCCGCCAAAACTTCTGCCTTTTCAACTCCAAGCATTTTTGCTACGTTTGGACCATGGACATCCGCATCTAGGATACCCACGAAATACCCCTGCTTTGCAAGAGCTGCCGCTAGGTTTACGGCAACTGTGGATTTCCCAACGCCTCCTTTTCCACTTAAGACCGCTACTTTATATTTCCACTCCTTCTCTTTCTCCTTTATTCTCTGGGTAAGGGGATCAACGCCCAATCCAGGCACGTTAAAACTAGGTGGAGTTTTTATTGTCATTTCTATCACCTCTAATTTAGGCTAGTCTAAAAAGGCTTATAAGTTTTGCTCATAAGGTACACAATATTACACAAAAATGAGTAACAAAAAAAGAGGAAAATTCATGGAAGTTCGACTTCTTTACCAAGAACTCTCCATAGCTCCTTTATCTGGTTCTTGAGCTCTTGAATAGCTTCAGGCTTCTTGAAGAGGTGCTTGAATCTTCCCTGCAACTTAAGGTAGTCCTCAATTGGCTTCTTGAACTTTCCGTCCTTGGGGAACCTTTGGAACTTTATGTTATGGAAGTCCCCATTTTCAATCTCGAAGAGTGGCCAAAGACCGGTTTCAATTGCCAATTTGGCAATCTCTACTGTCTTCTCTGGTGGAATTCTCCATCCTGGAACACATGGTGCAAGAACTTGAACAAATGCTGGCCCATCAACGCTTGCAGCTTTCTTCATCTTCCTGTAGAAGTCATAAGGGTCTCCAATGCTAGCCGTCGCAACATATGGAACCTGGTGTGCTGCGGCTATTAATGCTACCCACTTCTTTGGCTTGTCCTCACCAATTGAGTACTTTCCGGGAGGTGATGTGGTTGTCCAAGCTCCATATGGCGTTGACGAAGACCTCTGAATACCCGTATTCATATAAGCCTCGTTATCATACATGAGGTAAACCACGTTGTGCCTTCTCTCGAGCATTCCGGAGAGTGCTTGGAGACCTATGTCTGCTGTACCACCATCTCCACCGATAGCGAGAATCTTTCCTTTCCTGCCGAGCTTCTTCCATGCTGCCTCAACACCGCTTGCTACAGCTGCAGCGTTTTCAAAAGCCACATGTATCCATGGGGCTTTCCAAGCTGTGTAGGGGAATACTCCAGAGACAACTTCCATACATCCGGTGGCGTGGGCTATAGCGAAAGCGTTTGGATCACCGTATTTTTCTTCCATGGCCTCGCTAAATGCCTTTGTGGCAAGCTTCATTACTATTGCGGGTCCACATCCAGCACATGCTGGATGTGGACCCGCAATAGTAATGAAGCTTGCCACAAAGGCATTTAGCGAGGCCATGGA
>JAGGWM010000198.1 GCA_021157445.1 Thermococcus sp.
CCATAAGTGCTTTAAGTGATTTAACTTGGAGAGTTGGCTCCCCTCCGGTGTAGCTTATTGTGTGTATATCACCAGTATCGAGCTTTAAGATAACATTAATAACCTCATCAAGTTTTGCTGGGTTGGATTTGTACTTAAATCTCCCCGTGAAGGGCTCTACTTCGTAACGCCACTTCTTAACGCTCGGGGCAAAAATAAATGCCCTGGAATCACACCATATGCACCTTAGATCACAGCCGGCAAATCTAACAAAAATCTGCCTTCTGCCAAATGCACTACCCTCTACGCTTCCCCCTTCTCCCTGCCAGCTGTTGAATATCTCTGCCAGAATCATGGAATCACCTAAAGCTCTATCCCTTTCACTTTATCGCTCACATAGCCCTCAAGGATTTCCATTTTCACGCTCCGCTCTTCACCGGTCAGGTCAGCCATGAGTTCCACGCCTTTAGCGTAGTCCCAGAGTCTCCTTTTTGCTTCGTCATCAATCGCCTCGCACATGATGATAATTTCCCTTGGGTCTTCTCTGCTCGCTATCTCTATAACCCTCATGGCATCGCTAACGGTAAAGAGGCCTTTTTTCTTAAAGAGCATTTTTCATCACCTACACATACTTCATCAAAAGGGAAACCGCCTCCTCTAAAACATGTCTATCTTCAGCATCCACAACGTTCTCTAGATAATAGAGACCTTTTATGTTAAGAATAATGTAAGCCTCATCTCTATCCAGGCCAAGGTCATAAGCCTCGTAGTAGACCCTCTCCTCTCCCAAAGCTTCGTTAAGCATTTCAACAAAATAGTTTATCTCGTCCGTCGTTAAGTCCTCCCATTTGCTCTCCATCTCATCAAAGTACCTCTCAAGGGTTTTTAGAGTTTCCAAATCTACTTTAAGTGTTCCCTCTACGTAAGGGAACTCACCAACCCTGAATATCTTTACACCTTCATCATCTCTTATGCCTACATAATCCCAAAGGAGAACTCCTTCTATGACATTGACCCCATATCTGCTTGCAAGGTAAGTAAACCTTTCCATAACCTCTTCCATGTCCTCCAAAAACTCCTCTTCACTGGTGAATCTAACCACTTTACTTACTGTTCCAGCCATATTTTACACCTTGAAGATTCATCACTCCCTAAGGGTTATAAGCCTTTAGGGTTAATATCAATCGCCCGAGGAGTACTGGGTTGCGATGACCTCGGGACCCCCAGGGGGGCGACATCTCCAATGCCCCCCTACTAAAGTTTTTAAAACTTTGGTTACATTAATAACTGGTGGTTATTTATGGTTATCATTCCCAAGCCCATTGACCCAAGAGAGATAAAGAAGCTTAGGAAGGAACTCGGTATAACACAAGAAGAGCTTGCCAAAAAAGCGGGGGTTACACAGGCTTATATAGCAAAACTTGAAAGCGGCAAAGTTGATCCCAGATTATCTACTTTCAATCGAATTCTCCAAGCTTTAGCGGAGTGTAAGAAGGCCCGATTTAGGGCAAAGGAAATAATGTCTTCTCCAATAATAGGCGTCAAACCCTATGAAACGGTTGAAAACGTTGTTAGACTTATGAGCAAACACAACATTTCTCAAGTTCCAGTGATAGCTGGCAACAAAGTAGTCGGCTCTGTAACAGAAAAAACACTCGTTAGAAAGAGCTTTGAGTACGAGGATCTGCTTTCAAAGAAGGTTATGGAGATTATGGATGGACCTTTCCCAATAATAAACGAAGAAGAGAGCATCGAAGTCGTGAAATTCCTTCTTGAGGAACATCCAGCAGTTATAGTACAAAATAAGGAAGGCAAGCCCATTGGAATAATAACCCGCTCAGACCTGTTCAAAATAAAGTAAAAACTAAGGAGACAAAGGCACAAATGTGTATTCAAACAAAAGGCTGTTGGTTGTAGCTCCCAAAAATGTGAAAGAAAAGGTCAACCGTACATAACTTCGTGTGAAGCTATCTGTTGGGCCAGTCTCTCTTCTGAGCTGAGAACCTTTTCAACGGCCTTTACAAAGTCCTCATGAGTTACGTACTCCCTTCTTGCCCTAATGGCGAACATTCCCGCCTCAGTTACAATGGCTTTAAGGTCGGCACCGCTTGCTCCTTCGGTCATCTCCGCTATAGCTTTGAGGTCAACTCCCCTAAGGTTCATCTTCCTTGTGTGGACTTTGAGAATCTCCCATCTTCCCTTGAAGTCTGGTAATGGAACTTCTATTAGTCTATCAAGTCTTCCAGGCCTCAGCAAAGCTGGATCGAGAATATCGGGTCTGTTTGTAGCGGCAATAACCTTGACATTGCCCCTTGGATCAAATCCGTCAAGTTCTGCTAAGAGCTGCATTAAAGTCCTGTTTACTTCTCTTTCTCCACCAGTTGTTTCTTCCAATCTCTTTGCACCTATTGCGTCAATCTCATCAATAAAAACTATTGAAGGTGCTTTTTCTCTAGCCAGCTCAAAGAGTTCACTCACCAATCTTGCACCCTCTCCGATGTACTTTCTTACAAGTTCACTGCCAACGACCCTTATGAAGGTTGCATTTACTTCATGAGCCAGTGCTTTTGCCATTAATGTTTTTCCACATCCTGGTGGCCCATAGAGAAGTACTCCCTTGGGAGGCTCAATTCCAACCTTTTCAAAGAGCTCCGGATGCTTGAGAGGCAGTTCTATAGCCTCTCTTAACTCCATAAGCTGCTTTTTTAATCCGCCTATATCCTTGTAGGTAACTTTGGGCCTCTCAATCACCTCAAAACCCAGCACAGATGGATCCTTTTGAGACGGTAAAAGCTCTATAACTGCCATTGTCCTCTGATCCAAAGCAACTCTGGCACCGGGTTTTAGTTTTTCCCTCTCTATCCATGGAGCAATTCTCACAACGAATCTTGGGCCATTGTAGTTTTGGACAATAGCTCTATCTTCATCCAGAAGCTCAATTAAAGTCCCGGCAAAGGCCGGAGGCTGCCTTAGTCTAGACATTTCCATCCTTAAGCGTGAAAGCTCCCTCTCAAGTCTCTCTTTATCCGCCTCTAATGTTCTCACTTGAAGTTCAAGCTGTCTTATTCTACGTTTGAGATAGTAAACGTAATCGTCATACCCCTCTTCGTGTTTCACATTGAGATCTTCAACATTGCTCATAATCTAAACCCTCCTGTATATAATTATGAAGAAGAACCTTATTAACTTACCCATACCCTCTCCCTGTGAGTAGGAATTCCGGAGGACTTATAAACTTTTGGTTTATGAATGCCTTTTCAAAAATATAAAACCCCCTTTATAGACAAACTGGCAGTTTTTGACCTTGATTCTGGTCAATCACACATGAGAAATGAAAAATTCAACATTCGAATTGTTCGAAAGGTTTAAGTAATCTTTTGTTATTATTTGTATTTGGACGTTTAGGGGGGTGATATAATGGTGAAGGTAAGATTTCTAGGGCATGCGGCATTTGAAATAGAAGGGGAGGGAAAGAGAATACTCATAGACCCATTCTTAACCGGAAATCCAAAGGCGGCAGCAAAACCGGAGGACTTTGATAAGATTGATTTAATTCTCGTAACCCACGCGCACGGGGATCATGTGGGCGATACAGTAAAAATCGCCCAGAGAACCGGAGCAAAAATAGTTGCAATGTACGACATAGCCAACTATCTTGTAGAAAACAATAAGGACATAACAACAATAGGAATGAACTACGGCCCAACTGAGGTTGAAGGAGTTAAAATAATTCAAGTCCCTGCATGGCATTCAAGCAGCGACGGTAAGTACAACATTGGAAACCCCTGCGGATACATTATAGAGCTCGAAGGAAAGAAGATTTATCACGCTGGGGACACCTATGTTTTTAAGGACATGGAGCTCTTTGCCGAGCTTTATGGGATAGACCTTGCCCTACTCCCGATAGGGGGACACTTTACAATGGGGCCCAAAGAAGCCGCAAAGGCTGTTGAGCTCCTTAAACCGAAATACGTGATTCCAATGCACTATGGAACGTTCCCGCCAATAGCTAAGGATCCAGAAGAGTTCAAAGAGCTTGTTAGAGGCAAGGCAGAAGTCATTATACTAAAACCCGGAGAAGCCTTTGAGCTCTGAAAAACCTTTTAAACTTTCTTTTTTAGGTTCAATGTGGTGAGCAGATTGAGGAGTAAGTATCTTACATTAACAATCATTGCGGCTTTGATATTTGCCTCTTTCATAGCTATCCCCATCTATGCCCAGCAGGAAGAAAATAGGCCTGAGTATGATTTGATAATAGTTAGAAATGACGATCTGATAGACTATATTACTGTTCAACCCTATGCGAGGCTTCTAAACATTCCCGTTCTTCCCGTTAACCCTCAAAAGCTGGATGAAAAAACATGGGCACAGCTGTATTCATACATCCAGCTGGGATGGAAAAAAGTCCTGATAGTTGGAAACTCAAATGCAGTTAGCAAGGAAGTTGAAGATGAACTCCTCAAGATGGGGTACAGCGTTACAAGAATAGGGGGAGATGTAAGAACTGAAACAGCGGAGAAATTGGCTGTTCATTTTTATCCTCAAGGTTCAAAGGCGGTAGTCTTGGCAAGTGCTTTGGATTACGGCTCTGCTCTTGCTGCCTCAAAGTTTGCAATGGAGTATGATCTCCCACTGTTGCTAACTTTAGAAAATGACCTATCTGAGCACTCGATTGCGGGGTTAAACCACCTAAAGCCGGATCTCGTTATTCTGGTTGGAACGGGATTGAACGAAACGATTGAAGCAAGATTAAAGAATATGGGATATGAAACCTACTGGCTCGGCAAGAATGTAGAAAAACCCCCTGTGTCTCCTCCAGAAGAACCATCTCCATATAGGTACTCTCTCATAGGTGCCATAATATCACTCGCAATTGCAATACCAATAACCCTATATTGGGCAAAGAAGAAATGGTACTCCAACAAGATCCCGGTAGAGGTGCTGACAGAAAAAGAGAGAATCGTTGTAAAAGCCCTAATAGAACAGGGAGGAAAAGTAAAGCAAGAAGATCTTCCAGAGCTTACCGGTTATTCAAGACCAACCGTGAGTAGGATAATCCAAGAGCTTGAGAAAAAGCAGTTGATTGAAAGAGAAAAAGTCGGCAAAACATTCATTGTCAAGCTTGTGAAAGAAATAGACCTTAAGGAGTAGTCAGAAAGCCCTACCGCTCATCATATGTCAGCGTCCTGACTTTTCTTCATCCCCCATAAAGGAAAAATAAAATCACGCTTTTCTGAAAAGATGTCCGTGAGATTTGTTTATATGCCTGATGTAATCCCTGCTCTTTTTAAATACCATTCCACATCTGGGACATCTAAAAAAGATCTCCCCGTCCCTGTCCTTGATTTTTATTGCCTTAAGCACCGCCACTCTCCTCCACCCCCATGCTCTAGTTTAGCGATTGATTTTTAAGTTTTATCCCACTATTGAAGCCATATTCTGTTTCCCTTTACCTTCAAATAACCCATCTTCTGCAGTTCTTTTAATATGTCTTCCACTGCCTCTTCGTCAAAATATATATTTATCTTTTCTCTCCATCCCTCTATGGTGAAGGGCTCATGCTCTAAGAGCGTTTCAATTAATTCCATTTTTTTGTCCTTCTTTTCGGCTATTGCGAGTATTGTATTTGCCAATACCGACTTTCCGATTCCCACGAACATTGCCTCGACTAAAGATTCTTCGGTAGCATACCTCTCGGCTATCTCCAGAGCCCTCTTTATTAGCTCTTCTTCGATCTCAAGAACTTCAACAAAGTACTTTCTCATGAAGGAGAGCTCAGTTGTAAGTGTCGCATCGAGCTTCTCTTCTATCTCATCCAATACATCTTCAAGCTCATCGATGTTAAACCTGACCTCAATTTCGAGTTCGTCAAGTTTGGGCTTTTTAATAAGCTTGAGTCTTTCCTCCCCCTCAACGTATCCGTTCTCTATCAAAGCGGTTATGAGGGTTAGCTTGGAAATATTAACTTCATCGAAGAGATCTTTAAATTCTCTTTCTTCTCCCACATCCCATTCATTCATAAGAGCATCAAAAGAAGCCTTTATTTCTTCGAGAGTATCCTCGATTATCACTATTCCTTCGGATTTCCTAACAAGCTCGCTAAACTTGCCTCTGACCACAATGAGGTGGTGAACTTCCCACCCAAGCTCTTCTCGGGTTTTGTTCATTATTCCCTCTTTGCTGAGCTCTTTTGAGAGTTTTATCATGTCTTCCCTACTAAGCACTTCAAATCTCACGTTTATTCACCAAAAATAGGAAAGAATTTCCCAGTTATAAACCTTAAGTCTAGATAACTCTCACGATCCTCTCTGCCCACGGGGATATTCTAACCTTTATGTAGCCTTTAAGTCTCTCATCCACTTTTCTATCCCCAGTATAGACCCTTATTGCTCCTTTAACTTTTGAAGGAGTTGCTACGATGATAATGTTTTCCTTTGGAATATGCCTCAAAACCGCTGGAGAAAACTGCTGATTGCCCCTACCAAAAAGAAAATTCAAACCTCCGACAACTGTTACTATGATTTTTGGGTTTCTGTGTATGTACTTTAACAAATCTTTCTCCTGAGCATCTTTTACGAGAAGTTTTGCTCTTCCGTTTTTTATCTCAACTATATCTACTCCCAGTAGTGTTCCATCTATTCCAAGTCTATCTTTGATCTTTTTTATTGTTGAACCAGCACCTAGGAAGTAAACACCATCCCCAAGCTCCTCCACAATGGCCTCAGCCACTGCATCAAGCTCTTCCTCTTCGTCAAGCGGAGTAGGCTCCTTTGCCCCCTGCACGAGGGTTTCCACATAGGGCGTTAAGGCTTTTCCATATGGCTTTGCTTTAACTTCATCGTGCCTATAGGCGTTTTCATCGAGGTCAAGGATTTCCCGCTCCACAAGCTTTGCATTTCCCTTTGTGAACTCAACAAGAAGCCTCGCAACGTCTTCTGGAGATGTTGCAAAAACTCCAGAGAACATTTTAACCCCTGTTGGAATACCAAGGATAGGTTTTTCTTTGTCTATTGCTTCATATATGTCTCTAGCCGTTCCATCTCCTCCCGCAAAGAGCAGTACGTCCACTTTGTCCTTCATTAACCTTGCAAGCACTTTCGTATCTTCCTTGGTAGTATCGGGGATTTTAACACCGAATACTTCCCTTTGCTCCACTTCTCTATGCTTAATAACTTTGTATGGGAAATTGAATTCTTTAAGAGCATCTTCTCCTAACCCATCGGGTCCGGTTAGAAATTCAACATTGATGTCATAATGAGAAAGCTCGCTTAAAAAGAGCTTTGTAAAATCAAGTGCTACGGGCTTTGCTCCTCGCTTTATAGCTTCCTCAACAACTCCATCGGTACCTTTTAGAGCAACTCTACCGCCCATCCCGGCTATTGGATTAACTATCAGGCCAACTATCATTTTCCTCACCTCCTTTTCAGCGCATGTATTTCCTTGCAAAGACCGTCAGAAAGACAGCCCACATGAACATTCCAAAGAGAGCTTCGAGTGAAGCAAAAACTCTTCCAATCCCAATAGGATGAAGATCCCCGTAGCCAAGAGTCGTTGCAGTCACTACACTAAAATACTCATAGTCAAGAAAACTCCTTAATGGCACACCGGAGCTTGTAACGCTTCTTGTGAGATAAAATATCGTTGGAAATACAAAGTTGACCATAAATACCCAAATAACAATGGGCCTCTTCCAATCCGTCCCATATTTACATGTCAAATCTGCAAAAAACCACTCGAAAAGAGCCTCTAAAAGGTGAACATAATGTTTTATTTTGGTTTTGACCCTGCTAGCAGGGAGGGATGGAAGTCCTATTTTGACTCCAAGTTTAGGTAAATAGAGCATATATCTCCCCATCTTTTGCCTTCTCCGGGCAAGCATCTCTAGGTAATAGTATTGATCCGCCTTTTCTTTGTCCCCGCTTTTTTCCCATGTAATCCTCGCCATACGGTAAAAGAATTCTTCCATTGTCGGATTATTGAAGCTACACTCCTCAAGAATGACAAATCCTCCCACACTCAACTCTGCCAGAAGATTCGGGAGTACGGTCAAGTTCCATGTTGTGTCTCCGTAAAATGTAACACCTCTAAAAACCAAATTATTGTAAATAGTAGTGTGTACAAATTCTGGAACTTTTAACTTCCCCCCTCTTATTTCCACATGCCCCGGAACTTCAAGATTCTCAAGTTGGAGGGTTCCATCAAAGTTTCTGATAAATATCCTAACTTGCCTCTTAAATCTCGGGCTGGGATCAAATTCTACGTTCTTTATGAGAAAGATCTTTGCCTTTACATGCTTCCTCGACATTCCGGATAGCGTTATTCCATGTTCATCCAAGATTTCTTTAAGCAGCGGATACTTGGAATTTACTCCTATCCTCCTGACGTTTTTGAGATCTGAAAACTCTATTCTTCCGTATATTGTTTCTTTCTCCCCGTATTCCTCTTCACCTGGTCTTGTCCGCTTTGCATGCTGAACGGAGTTTATCATCAAATACCGAACTGTGCTGTTCCTCACATAAATGGAGTTCTCAAATTTGATGTCAAGAATATTAAATCCAAAGAAGACTGAGTTTTTTACCCAGATTGTGGCTATAGATGATGCTAGGAGTATAACCCTATCGATTTCGCAGTTGAAAATAGACAGTCCTTTTAATTCAGAATTTTCAACAATAAGAGTCTTTATTTTCGAATTCTTAAATACGAAGGGCTTATCACTTTTCAAATTTGAAACCTTGGCCTCATAAAGCTGGACGCCTTCAAAATACCTAACTCCTCGTTCCAGCTTTCTCTTGAAGGCTTTTTCCTTAATTTCTCTTATTCTTTCCCCATAAAGCAATTCACCCTCTTCAATGGGAATGTGAAGTGAGCAGTACTTCGAACCTGCTAGGGACTTTGTTTTGCATTTTCCTCCATTTTCAAACACGTACTCGCACATATACTCTCACCAAAACTACTCCCTAGCTATCACGATATCATCCAGAGTTTTTAATCTTGCCCTTTTCACCGATTCCTCAATTTTTGTAGGGATTTCCCGAAGGGGTCTAAGGATTATTGCCTCAATTTGCGAAAAGCCCAGCTTTTTCCTGGCATACGCTCTATGATGACCGTCTAAGATGTAGTAGTCCCCTTTATGCTCTAAAACTATAACAGGAGCATCGTAGCCGTGGACTATTTCTTGAAGAACTACCAGCAGTTTCTTCTCACTTAGTTCCCATTGAGTGGGTATGAGAACATCAAAGGGGAGGTATTTGTGTTCCATTTCAAATGGCACGCCGTAAAGTGCTTCATTCTCCTTTTTTATTCTCTCTGCCCTTTTAAATGCCTCTTCTCTGGTTATAAGCCTAATCACCTTTAACTCCCCTAACAACTATAAATGCTCCAACGTTCTTTAGCTTATCGCTGAACTTTTGATCAAACTTCTCAGCAAGCCCTAAAAAGGGGAAAAATGAAGGGAAGTATATAATTCCTCTGCTCTCAACATCCCCAAAACCAGCTTCTTTCATCAGCTCTTCAAGCTCCTTTGGTGTGTAAAACCTGGCATAGCGATACGCAGTTTCCACAAAAAGACTTTTTAAGCGCTTAAACAAAAACCACAGGCTCCTTCCATTCATTGTACCAATCACCACTTCTCCTCCAGGTTTCAAAACTCGATAGATTTCCTTGAGAACTCTTTCAGGGGCATATATAAACTCAAACATTGTGATGCTCAATACCAAATCAAACGTGTTCTCTTCAAAGGGCAGTGAATAGGCATCTGCCCTAATGAACTTAACATTTGGGAGCTTTTTTCTAGCTATCCTTAGCATTTCTTCACTTATGTCTACCCCAACAACTTCAAATCCCCTTTTATAGAGCTCTAAAGTATAATTGCCAGTCCCACATCCAAGGTCAAGAGCCTTGCCCTTCTTGGTTTTTATCATAGAGAACACTAACCTTTTTTCTGTTTTATCCACATAACGTCCGACTCTGGTTTTATACCACTCATCGTAGCGAGGGGCTATTTTATTGAAGTACTCCGCCAACGTTATACACCCAATTTGCTTTCTATTGTAAGCTCTTTAATGCTTTCCTACTCAATGTTTGATCCTAAATTGGTCACTGTCATTTTGCATCACTTGAACTCTTCTCTTTTCCTTTCTCTATTCCATATGTAATCTAAAAGAGGTCTTATTCTCTCCCAGACTTCCTCAATTCCGCCATGCCCGTTTATCTGCACGTAAACACCCTGTCCCTTGTAAAACTTGATGATCGGCTCCATGTTGTTGATGTATATATCATACCTTCTAGAAACTATCTCCGGCTTGTCGTCCTCTCTCTGAACAATTTCGCCCCCACAGATACCACACTTCCCGGGAACTTTTGGTGGATTGTATTTTATATGATATACCGCCCCACAGTTTTTGCATATTCTTCTTCCAGAGATCCTAGTTATACTTTCTTCCTTTGAGATGAAAATATCAATTGCTAGGTTTATTCTAATGCCATGATCGTAAAGAAAGTTCTCTAAGGCCAAGACCTGTTCGGCCGTTCTCGGATAGCCATCGATGATGAAGTTTTCCCTCTTTCTTCTTAGTCTTGAAAGCACGAGTGTGTTTACAACTGTATCAGGCAAAAGTTCCCCCCTTTCTATGTATTTCTTCATCTCCAAACCCAAGGCATTCCCCTTGTTTATCTCCGCCCGGATTATATCGCCGGAGGCTATGTATTCTAGGCCGTATTTCTCAACAATTCTCCTCGAATGCGTCGATTTTCCAGAGCCGGGAGGCCCAAAAATCAGGATGTTCATTCAATCACCAATATGAATATATATCTGCAGTGCATTAAAGTATTATGGTGATGCTCCATGCCCAGACTTTCAACTGGATTTGTTAGGGCGAGTGGGTATGCCAACAAAGTTAGAAAAGTTCTTTTCGCCTTAACACGAGGCAAGCTTAATCCTGAGTCAGTTGTAAGAGCATCTGGCCAGCTAAATCAGTATCTCTTCGATAAGCTCCAAGAGATGGGCGTGAAAAAGGAAGACGTTGTGAGAATTTCGATAGAATTCAACATTAAAAATGGAGAAATAGAGTGGAATTACGATACCTTAAAAATTGAAGTCTACAAGAAGGAGGAAGAAGAGAAGCTTGCTGAGGCAATGAAAGAAGTTGAAGAGAGTGAGAAAGCTTTAGAGATCGCGATAGAAGAGCTGAGCAAACTTTCGGAGAAACTAAGAGAGCTCAGTGATGAAATTGCCCAAATTATCGAGAGACTCAAACGGGAGCATACATCCCTAAAACTTGAGTTCGAAAAGTAGCTATTCCTCATACCCCTCGCTCTGGCCACCTTTTCCCTCCATTTTTATTACATAGTCGGCCGCATTCTGAAGTGCAATACTAAATCCCGGCTCCACCCCTATGACCACGGTTTCCTTCCCCTTTCTCTTTCCCTCGCTTATTATGGGAAGGAAGTCTGCATCCCTTGTAGCCAAAGCTATTACCTCTATATCGCTGTTGTATATTAATTCCATGGCCTCAATAGCGATTCTCACATCAGTGTCCCCGGCAACTATTATGGGCTCAAATCCCTGGTTAACAACCGCTTCAATAAGCCCCTGAGGAGCATATTGATTTAAGACAACCTTTGCAACCCTAATTTTTCCAATTTTTTCCAGTGCTTCCTTTATATTTTCAAGCTTAATCCCAAATTCCTTCCTTAATATGTTGGGCCCGTCTATTATCAGCCCTATGCTCTTTGATGGAACTTCAACTTTTTCTCGCTTCTCTTTTTCCTTAGGCTCTCTTTCTTCTCTTCTCAGTATTTTGAAGAATGCTGCTCTCATTTACTTCACCCCTTTTAAGAGTTATCACGTAATCCGCAGCATGCTTTAAAGCGGCACTAAACCCTGGCTCAATCCCAATTATCGCGGTTTCTTTTCCTTTTTCTTTTGCCTTCAAAATTATCGGAAGAAATTCCGCGTTTCTTGTGGCTAGGGCTATAATATCTATATTTGGATTGTATATCTCCCTCATTGCTTCAACGGCCAGTTTTACCCCTGTCTCTCCGGCAACTATTATTGGCTCAAAGCCTTGATTTGCGACTGCTTCAATGAGCCCCTGAGGGGCGTATTGATTTAGAATAACTCTTGCAACCCTAATATTGCCAAGCTCTTCCAGTGCCGCAACAATGTCCTCAAGATGCACATTGAATTCCTTTCTGAGAATATTCGGTCCATCTATAAGGAGGGCGATCTTTTTTCCTCGCTGGATTTTCTTTCTCATCATTGCAATACTCTTGACTCCTTCCTTTGTCATGGAGACTATTTTCTCCCAATTACTGGGCATCGTTATCACCGCAATTATTATGGAGAATATACATAGAAAAGTAGGGTTTTAAAGTATAAAAAACTTAAGGAAACGGCCAGACGAAAGGATTATAATCAATGAAAGTCTAATAAAAAACATGAGCAGAGTGCCTTTCTATCTAAGGGAAAGACTCGACGAGATAAGGCAGAGGGTATTGTTTGAAGCTTATGAAGCTCAAAAACTCCCAAAATGGGAACAAATAATTCTTACCTGGATTACACTCTTCTCCTTCTGGATAGTGATAAGCGGAAATACGAGGATTGAAAATTTATTCATTGGAGGAATAACAACACTGGTGATTTCTCTCCTCATGTATGAAATGCTCACCGATGACATAAGGCAGAGCGGTCATATTATAGAGAAAATCCTCTACATAAGTTTTTTCGCTATCCCCCAGTATCTTTTTATCATGGCATTCAGGCTAATTGAAAGCAATTTTAAAGTAGCAAAACATGCTTTATTGATGGATATAAACCCCGGGATAGTGAAGATAAAAACTGATCTGCACTCAGACACCGGGATAACAATTCTCGCAAACTCCATAACCCTTACCCCCGGAACATTAACCCTTGACGTTAACAAAAAGCTCGGTGAAACTTATCTTTACGTGCACTGGATAAGTGTAGAAACCCTTAACAGAGAAATAGCGGGTGAAAAAATTAAGGGAGATATTGAAAGATGGTTGAAGAAAATCTTCTGGTGAATCCTTTTGGATGGGCTGTAATAGTACTGGTAGCTACTTCTCTAATTCTATCTTACCGAGTGTTGTTTGGACCAACCTTGGCGGATAGAATAGTCGGCATAAACACCGTAACGACAAAGACTGTTGTTATATTAGCAATCTTCGGTTTCATTGCAAAGGAATACTTTTTCCTGGATCTTGCAGTTGTACTTCTCATGGTGAATGCGGTAGGAGGGTTAATATTAGCAAAATACATGGAGGGAGCAAGATGATAGAGTATTTCCTTCTTTTCCTTGGGGAATCGATAATGATATTTGGAACGCTCGGCATTCTCCGCTTTCCCGATGTGTATACAAGGCTCCACGCAGCAACGAAGTGCGATACCGGCGGAGCAATGACCATACTCATAGCTTTGGCAATTGCTTCGGAGGCTTCCTTATTGATTAAACTAAAATTCCTAGTGCTGGCGTTTTTAATAGGTCTAATAAACCCCATGGTATCCCATGCGATTGCTAGGGGAGCTTACAAATATGGAATAAAGCCAGAAGTTGTGGTGGATATGTATGCCCGGGATAATCCTTGACATACTGCTCCTAGCCATGGTACTCCTCTCAATTGCCGTGGTAGAGGAAAAGAACCTCGTTAATGCAGTTGTTAAATACGCCTTTCTCAGCCTAGCCTTTGTCTTAGTGCTGACTTTTTTGAGAGCTCCCGATGTTGCCCTTTCTGCCATTGTTGTAGGGGCAGTTGTAATAGGTGCATTCCTCTTTACAATCCGGGAGGTGGAAAAGTGAAGCGAGTAATTGCCATCCTTTTGCTTCTCTCGCTTGGATATATTTTCGTAAATTTGGACTACTCCCGAAGCGAAGGGGGAAGTTATGAGTATTATATCACCAACTGGGAAGAAGTTGGGATTCCAAACTTGGTCACAGCAATCTTGGCGGATTGGAGAGTATATGACAGCTTAGGGGAAGCGACACTTCTTTTCACAGCTATCGCTGGCTTTTACGTCCTTCTGGGAGGTAAGAAGAAATGAAGATGAGCTTAATAGTGCGAACAACAACAAAGCTCATAAGCCCATTTTTAGTGGCTTATTCTGCATACCTTATGATTTACGGACATTTAAGTCCCGGGGGAGGGTTTCAAGCGGGGGTTATTCTTGCAGTTAGTGTTATCCTTCTCATAACCTCCCACGGTTATAAAAGGGTCAGAAAAACTTTCAAATTTTGGGAGGTTCAGCTTATCGAAGGAGCCTCAGGAGGGTTTTTAGTTCTCTTGGCAACAGTGGGCATATTGTTCGGAGGGTTTTTCTATAACTTTCTACGAGGAGGAGATTTTGGCTCTCTCCTAAGCGGTGGAATAATTCCTCTCTTTAACATAGGCGTTGCATTGAAGGTTGGAGCTGCATTTACGTTCATGTTTTATATTCTGCTGAGGTGGGTGGAGCGTGATTAGTCCCGAACTTGTAGGGATCATGATAATCCTCATAGGGCTATACGGCCTCCTTACAAAAGAGAACCTGATCAAGATAGTTCTTTCCATAAACGTAATATCAATCGGCCTTGTCCTGTTCTTTATTGGCGTTGGCTACGTCGAAGGGGCAGATGTTCCAATAATGCCAAGGGAGAAAGTCGTTGACCCTTTACCGGCTACCCTTATGCTAACTACCCTCGTGGTTGACGTTGCCATAACATCCCTTGCACTGGCTTTAATCTTAAGAATGAGGAGGGAAGAAGAGTGATTCCTCTTATCGTTGCATTTCCCCTCATTATGGCATTTTTGACTTCCATTCTTCCAGCTTTAAGAAGGGAAAAGTTTTCCAAGTATCTATTCCTTATTGGCATGCTATCTTCATGGATCATTCTACCTCAAATAATCGAAAATCTCCCGTTTAACGAAATTGTTGGAAACTGGAACAGGATTTCGGGGATTGAAGTGGCTGCAGATAATTACAACCTTCTCTTTATAATGGCAGAGCTCATCCTCTCAGCCTTTGTTGCCCTCTATGTGTATGGCAACTACTACCCCAAGAAAATTGAAAACAAGGCCTATGTGCTTCTCCTCCTTCTTCATGCAGGGCTTTTGGGGGCTTTTATAAGTAGAGACCTCTTTAATTACTACATTTACATGGAGATAGCATCGGTTGCAAGCTTTGCCCTTGTGGGAATTTCAAAGGAGAAGGGGGCAAGGAGGGCGGCATTCAAGTACGCTATCTTTTCCCTTTTAGCATCTTATATTTTCATCCTGGGAATAGGCATAATTTACCTAAAGACCGGCTATCTAAACCTAGCCCTTATAAAAGAGAATCTAAGAATGTCAAGAGAAATTAACGTAGCTCTGACCCTAGCTTTTACATCTCTACTTCTAAAAAGCGGCATATTTCCCCTGCACTTTTGGCTTCCGGATGCCCATTCAAAGGCTGACGCCCCTATAAGTGCCCTGCTTTCTGGTTTGGTCGTTAAGGCTCCGGCTTACGGAATGATTCTCCTCACACTGACATTCCCAATTGGTATCTTTGTGCAGAGAACTTTACTTACTCTGGCATTTCTTTCCATGTTCTTTGGCATAGCAATGGCAATTTTGCAGAAAAACTCTGAGAGGCTTCTGGCTTATCACACAGTCTCCCAAATGGGTTATGTTCTCCTGGGGATTGCTCTCCTGAACCCCTTAGGTGCCGCATATTACGCCTTAGCCCATGCCCTCTTCAAGGGAGGTCTCTTCCTCAGTGTTGGAACAATAGCTGAGCATTATAACACAAGAGACTTAGAGAAGCTTTCCTATAGATCAAGCAAGCTGCTGGCCATAGCAATCATACTTTTAAGCCTTGCAATAGGGGGTATAAGCCCATTCATAGGGGCTTTTGGAAAGAGCAAGATTTCAGAAGGGCTATACGGATTCCTGAAGTATCTCCTTTATCTTGGTGGGATAGGCACCCTAGTCTCGTTTACAAAGCTCAATTATTACCTTTCAAAGAGAAAGGAAAAAGCCGAAATTCCCAGAAAAAAGACAATAATTCCCCTGCTGCTTGGAACTTTAACACTCGTTGGGGGCATCTATCTCTACCCCCACCTTAACATTCTTAAAGACTTGAGCAGCATTGCAATGGCCTTCATTCTCTTTTACCTGCTTAAGAACTTGGGAGTCTTTGAAATCTCTACTGAGGCTTTCATACCAGAGCAGTTCAGTAGCCTTGGCAAAGAAATAAATGCTTACATGTTCCTCTTCACTGCATTGTTGCTCTTATTTTTACTCAATTTCCTTTAGCGAAACTTCCATGACTTCCTCAATATTTTGCAACTCTGCAACAAGTTCCTCTTTGCTTATGTCCATTTGACTTACATCCACAACTGCAACTATTGCACCAAGACCAATCTGCTCCATTTCTTCGGCCTCGCTGAATAGGATGTTGACCTTATGCTTTCCAAGAGTGCCTGTAATTTTAGCCAGAACTCCAGGCTTATCTCTGACCACAAGTTCAATTTCCACAAGTTCTTTTCCGGGAAGGGCTATTCTTTCCAGGTGGATTTCATTTAAATCGGTATCAATTTCCATCAAAAAGTAGGCGTCCTTAACGAGTCCAACTTCATATGCCCATTCCAGCGGTATCTCTATCTTTCCGTTCTCTTTAATTCTCAAAATCTCATAGTGCCTCATGAGAATAGCTAAAGTTTCACAAAATAAAAACCTTCCTTTTGGAAAAATTTTTAATAAAGGGGGCACCAAAAAGGGTGGAGGTGCACCCGTGGAAATTGGCGTGATCGGTTATGTGTTCGTTATAATTGCAATTGCAAGGCTTTTTGCTGAGATATTTGAACGCTTGGGATATCCAGGATTTCTTGGAGAGATTTCAGCAGGTTTATTACTGGGAAGCTTCCTTGCTTCAATGCCCAGGGAGGAGTTAAATCTTCTCGCAGAGCTTGGCATATTTTTCCTAATGATGTACGCTGGACTGGAGCTTACCCCGGAGGAAGTCCACCTGGGTGGTAAAAAGAGCCTTCCCCTCTACATCTTAACCTATGCTCTGATGACCTTCATAACCCTTCCCTTCACAGATTATACAATTTCTCATGAAAACCTTATAGTCGGGTCAATACTGTCTGTAGCCTCTGCCCCCATAGTTCTCAGATTGTCCAGATTTTTTGGAGAGGATTTCCTGCATATAGCTCTATCGTATGCGGTAATAAGTGAAATTGGGGCTCTTGTTAGCCTATACCTCCTAGTTAACTTCGAGGTTTATCATTTAACTTATTTCGGCTTATTTATTGAGCTGTTGAAAGACGGA
>JAGGWM010000028.1 GCA_021157445.1 Thermococcus sp.
AGTTATTAAAATGTGGGGCGGTTTTTTTGCCATTTTCTGCTTTTCGTAGCTTGATGTATCACTAGTCCTCACAACCACCCTTATCTCCGGCAACTCGTATCCAAACTCCTTGTAAACTTCCCTTATCTCCTTAAGAGGCTCCTCAAGGTTCCTCCTTATGTCGTTGTTCAAAGCCCTTAGGGGAGAAACGTAGAGAACGTAGATTTGATCTTCAAGCTTGCCCTCCTTTCCAAGAAGAACAAGTTCGTTTATAGCGGCGAGAAAAGCTGATAAAGTTTTTCCACTACCGGTTGGTGAAGAAATGAGAACGTTTTCTCCATTGTGGATTTCAACAACCGCATATCTCTGGGGAGGAGTGAATGTTCCAAATTTGCGCTTAAACCACTCTCCAATAGGTTTATCGAGTATTGCATAGATTTCCTCATCGCTGTATTCTCTACTTGCAAACCTTATCATTGCCCTTCGTTCATCATACATACCAGAATTTTAAAAATTTTGATGCGATTATCGAACAAAATTATTTAAAAATACGAAACCAAACTCTAACGGAGATATCCATGGAGAAGCTTAAAAGGGCAGTTGAAGAGTTCAACAGACTCCACGGAAGTGAGGCCCAGGCAGAAATAATAGATGTAAAGAACGACGAAGTGATAATAGAATTTAAAGGCTCCTTCTGCAGGACCTGTGGGTTGTTTGACTATTTTGAGGACATCAAATGGGAGGCCATAGAGTTTGGCCTGCATGTGGAGTCAGTAGAGATTTTAGAAAGCGAGGAAGACTTTGAAAAAGGAAGATACGTGGTAAAATACAAAATTCACGCCAAAGAGACAATTGAATAGAGGAAAAGCATGAGAAAAACCAATCCGGAGAAGTAAGCTACTGAATGTGGCACACCAAAGTGGAAGCTGTCATGTTTCCCTTTTGCCTTTAGGTACATCGCCGTTGGCAGTATTCCAGCGTATATTATTCCGCCAAAAGTGCCGGCAAGCCATAGGGCGTTTACAAAGCTGTTAAGTCCGAGGAAGTATACCAGCAGTGGGGGGAATACCGTTAACATCCATGCATAAACCTTCTTTATTTTTAGAACTTCTTTTATGTTGCCCATTTCTGAGAGAGTAAGGCCTATGTAGCTTGTACCTATTGCAACAAGGGGCAGAATAAGACCCAAAATTCTACCTAAATTTCCATACAACCTTTCAAGTGCACTTGTTGCGAGTTCCGGCGTATTTGGGCCAAAAGCCCCTACAAATGAAAGAACAAATAACGCGTAAAAGACCATTGGAACGAGGAAACCTATGAAGACCGCTTTTGCGGTGGTTTTTACATCTTCCAGTCCTCTTAGAAGCTCCGGAATCAGCATATGCGCAACATAGGCAAACATTGCAACTCCTACCCCTCTCAGAGCGGCTGAATAGTCTATTTGAGTTAGGTTTCTTCCGTCGATTCTCCCAATAATGAGGCCTACAGAAAGTGCAAGGACAGCCAACAAAATTCCTGTGAGAGCCAACTCCGCCTCACCCGAAACCTTGAGACCCATATATACTATCAGGCTCATTATAGCCCAGAAAACAATTGCGGCAATTTCAGTCCTAATTCCAAATAAGGAGGATATTATCTGGGCGCTTCCAGCAATATAGGCAATGAGTGCTCCGTATGCTATGAATCCTATGCTCAGAAACATCAAAACTTCACCTGCTTTTCCCAGATGCTCTTCGGTAAGCTTTGATATACTCTTTCCCGGACTCTTGGAAGCAACTTCCAGGACAAAGAGAGCAGTTAAAAGCGTCATCAATCCCGTCATGATCACAACAACAACTCCAAGAATCCCTGCATCTTTCAACGCATACGGTAAGCCCAACACACCTGCCCCGATTTGAGTTCCTATAAGCATTGCACTTGCTTCGGCCAACGTTAGCCTCTTCATGCCATCACCAATTGCAAAAGGACTTTCAAATATAAAAAGATTTGCTATATGTAAAGAAAAAGCCGTCAAAAGACAAGTAAAAGCACTTATGCATACCTGCATACATTAGAAGACATGAATCGCCGTTGCTTTAAAGCTCAGGTAAACTTCTTTTCCCTCTTCAATCCCCATCTCTATGAGAGAAGAACGGGTGATAAATGCTCTAAGTTGAATTACACCAACATCAAGAGTTAGCCTCGCCAATGAACCTAAATCCTCAACTGCCAAAACTCTGGCCTTGAATTCATTCCTTGCAGAGCTCTTTATGGGTTCACTGGATATCACAATGTCTTCTGGCCTGATGCCAATCCTCACCTTCCCCTTAACCTCGATGGGCAGCTCTATTGAAATTCCGTTTGTTCTTAAAATCCTTCCCTCCGCAATGCCTTCAATTATGTTCTCAAACCCGAGAAACTTGGCTACCTCCTCATTTTTGGGCTTGGAAAAAACCTCTCTAACATCCCCAGTTTGAATTAACGTTCCGTTAAGCATAACTCCTACCCTGTCCCCCAAGCTGACAGCCTCTTCAAAGGAATGCGTTACGTGCAAAGCCGTAAAGTTAAGCTCTTTTCTCCAGCGTTTCATCTCTTGAATGAGCTTAGCCCTCGTTTGAGGATCCAAGTTCGCAAAGGGCTCGTCAAGGAGTATAACCCTTGGCTCCAATATTAGAGCCCTTGCAATAGCTACTCTCTGAGCCTCACCGCCGCTAAGTGTTTCCGGTTTTCTATGTAGGAGGTGTGAGATCTCAAGGGTCTCTGCAATTTCCCTGATTCTCTTATCAATTTCGTTTTTTGGAATTTTCCTAAGCCTTAATCCATAGGCTATGTTGTCGTAAACCTTCATGTGGGGAAAGAGAGCATAGTTCTGTGGAATATAGGCTAAGTCCCTCTTTTCTGGAGGAAGAAAAGTTATATCTTTTCCATCCATAAAGATCCTCCCTGAATCCGGGACGAATATCCCGGCGATAAGCTCAAGGAGAAGGGTCTTCCCAGCACCGCTAGGGCCCAAAATTATGAAATATTCATTCTTTTTAACTTCAAAGCTGATATCCCTAAGTCTAAACTCTCTCCAATCCTTTGAGATAGATTTAACTTCAAGCATGACATCACCTTGTTATTTTGTCGAGGAACTCTTTTAGACCCGTCCCTTCGAGAAATTCCTTCATAAGCTTTGGCTTTTCATTAATCAATTTTCCAGTGAATTCTTTATAGAGCCCAGACATTGAGTCTCCGTCATATTCTTTGGCAATAGCGAGAACATGCATAATATCTTTGGGCTTAAGCTTTCTCTGGGCATCCTCTTTAAGCTGATTTAAAGAACGCTCAAACTGTGATAATGTGCTCTCCTTTTCTGCAAGTGCTGTGAGTAAAAGTTCAAGCTCTTTCTTTTTCTCAATGTTGGGATTGTCAATGTTTATATTGCCAAGGCCAAATGGTATAATCTCAATCTCCCCAACCCACAAGGAATCCCCTTTTACAACTGGATGGGAATGTCTAAGGGAACTTTTTGCCCACTCCATAATATTCTGGGTGGTATCTATATCCCTCACCACACCAACTTTATGGAGTTCTACCCTATGGAAATTCGCCCACGAAAGTATGTTTTTAAGAACTCGTTTCATTCTGTTTTTATCTTGGGCATTAATGAGAGCGATAACAGTGTCCCCCTTCTTGAATGTGATAGGAGGTAAATTAAATCCAGTCTCACCAAGCCCTTCTATTTCAACTTTCTCCTTTTTAAAACCATAAACGTTCTCGATTAAAGTTTCAAAGAAGGCCTTGTCTGTTGGCCCTTCAACGAGTAATAGGTTGAGTTTCATGGTTCATCCCCTTAGATCAATCCCAAGGTCTTCCCTTAATTCTTTAGCGTTTTCAAATGTCTCAATGCTATGTGTTAGCTTTCCATTTTTACGCTTCATGTAAATAACCCTGCCATCGATTCTAGCCTTGATACCCTCTTCAAGGAGCATGTCAATAAGCTCGAGACTGTGAGTAGTGAGGAAGACCTGAACGTTGTTTTCTTTTGCTCCCTTAATGAGAGTTTGCGCCATAATTCTCAGAGATTTTGGATGGTGGAAGGCTTCTGCAGAGTCAATGAGAAGATAGCCATCCTTTAAAAGTGCCGAGAGAAAGGCAATAATCATAGCATTTTTGAAGCCCTCGCCCATGAGGTAGTATGGATAAACCCCATATTTTGTTTCCACATGGAGTACCCACCGGTTTACTTTAAAAAGCGGGCTGAACCCTTCAATTTCTGGATAGGCAACACTAAGTATTTCAACACTTTTCTTCACAACTTTTTGCTCATATGCGTAGGAGTATAAACTCTCGACGTAGCCGAACCTCCTAAGTGCCAATGGTGTCAAAAATTCAAATCTCGCATCGGGGGTGAATTTTGATGAGAGCATAAAGCTCGAAAACACCCTATCATCTATTAATCTAAAATTGTCTAACTGGGCGTTTAGCAGAGATTCGTTTTCTTTAATTAGCTTTGCATCGAGTATAACCTTATGAATGTTGTTCAAAGCAAGCGTTAGAGATTCATTATTATCTTTTATAGCACCAACCTTGAGAACTCGAGATTCTTTGTGAAACAAATCTTCTATAGCTTGTTCTCCATACCATCCTCTCCATATCAGAATCCCCTGCAGAGTCTCCTTAAATGACTGATTACCATTACATGCACCCAGTAGAAGTGCAAGAGCCTCAAGAACGCTTGACTTGGATGAATTGTTTTTTCCCACAATCACATTAACCTGCCCAAGATTTTCAAGTTCCAAACTCTTAATTCCCCTAAAGTTCTCAATCTTAAGGTGGCTTATCATTCGCATCCCCTCCTAATTCTTTGAGTTTCTCAATCTTAAAGCTTATCTTTCACTGCTTTGACCTCCCCACAAACCACCTTAAAATAACAAAGATGCTAAGGCTTAGCAACACCAAGATAACTGAAATCGGCCTTGAAGCTCTCAAACCGTAGTTGTTGAAGTACTCCATAACCAGAATCTGCGCAGTTTTTGGATAATAAGCGATAATAAGGATTGCTCCCACTTCGCTTATCGCCCTCGCCCACGTCATTATGGCACCGCTTAAAATAGAAGGCATTGCAATTGGAATAGATACTGTAAAGAATGCTTTCAGCTTAGTTGCCCCTAAGGTTCTTGCTACATGCTCAAGCTTTTCATCTACAGCCAAAAATCCATCCCTAGCGGCATTGATCGTAAAAGGGGCAGAAACAAAGAGCATTGCCATGATTATTCCCAAATAGCTGTCGAGAATCCTGTTTGAAAAGGTCACGAGAAGCATTATGCCAACAACAGAGTGAGGGATTACAATCGGAACATCAACAACAGCCTGAACAAAGCTTTTACCCTTAAAGTTTTTTCTTGCGAGAATATAGCCCAGAGGAACACCAAAGAATAAAGAGAGCAACATTGTAGCCGTTGAAGTGATAAGTGAATTTCTAAGGGCAGTTAAAACAAGCTCATCCTGCAATGCTTTACTCAACATCTCCCAATCTAAAAGCTGCTTGCTTATAATAACAACTAAAGGCAAAAGGATGTACAAAATCATAAAAGTGCCAATCAATGCAAAAAATGCAGTTACATAGTCACGCTTCATATATTCACCTCTCTGAAAAGAAAATAAAAAGTTTAACCTTCGACGTTCACTCTATCCTTAATCTCATCAGGAACGTTTCCAAATGCTACAGGTGGCCATATGAAATCCTGGTAGTTTTTCGCAAAGATAGCTCTACCCTCTTCACTTAGCATAAAGCGAAGGTATTGGAGGGCTAGTTCCCTATTTGGGGCATCTTTGAGGACAGCAACACCATAAACAATCGGTTTTGCTTTAATCGTTTTTCCTGTTGAGCCCAATGTTATCGATACTTGACCATAATGCTCTGCTAGAGTAAAGTCCTTTAGGTTGATCTCCCTAGGCAGTTCAACGAATTTCA
>JAGGWM010000045.1 GCA_021157445.1 Thermococcus sp.
TCCTCTATAACCGAGTTTTGTCTTCTTAAGCTCTTCATCACTCAAATTTAAAATATCTTCCGGCTTTGGAAATAGGTAAAGGTCTTCAATTTTTCTTCCCACGAGTTTTACGATGTTGTTAATTGTCTTCATTGCAAATTCAAAGCTTACCTGCTGCTGAGCTATTACCTCTACAAGAGCCTGGTATTTGTTCGGCGCCCTGGGGATGGTTAGCCCATAGAACTCTTCAATTAAAAACGAGAACTTTGAATCCTCTATTTCTGAATAAAACCTCTCAAGGTCAATGTTCAAACCAAGAATGAATTCAAGCTTCTTTTTGGCATCTTTTCGCTCTTTTTTTGAAAAATAGTCTGGAAAATAAAAGTTTTCTCCGTCAAAACCCACTATCCCCTTCTCTAACGCTTGTCTAAATATCCCATCTTCAAACTTCCAGGTGCCGTTTTTTATCATCTCATGGGCTACTTTCCTGAGGTCGATCACTTTAACCATCTGTCCAGCTTAACAGGGTTCTCCTTTATATCTTTTAGCGTTGAGACATAGAGTCTTTTTCCATCCACGGAACGCTGAATTTCAAGTTCTCCGCTTTCTTCCAAAAAGCGCATGATTTCTTTAATGTCTTTCTCTCTTATCCCAAAGTTTTTTCTTAAGAAGTCCCAGTAAGGTTCTGCATGGGAGTATTTGGCTGCCTTCTTAATTATGCTCCAAGCAATTTTGATTTTCTCATTTCCTCTGGATAGTTTGAACTTCTTTATCTCTTCTCTCATACCTCCTCATGTGATTTTGGGTTCAGCTCTTATTAACTTTTCTTGGGAAAACTTAATTAAGCTGAAAAACTATATTTACACAAGGTGGTGGTTATGAAAAAGATCATTCTCATCTCGTTGTTTCTGCTTATATTTCTAGGCCCTGCTTTAGCTGAAGCAAAAACCGTTTATGTTGCTCAAATAAAGGGGGAAATTACCCCTTACACCTACGACCAGTTCGACAGATACATAAGCGAGGCAGAGAGAGCAAATGCAAATGCAATAATAATTCTCCTCGATACCCCTGGAGGCAGGGCGGATGCAATGCAGAACATAATTGAAAGGATAAAGTCTGCAGATGTTCCCGTTATAACCTATGTTTACCCACCGGGGGCTATGGCAGCCTCCGCTGGGACATATATAGCCTTGGGGTCACATTTGATAGCCATGGCACCTGGAACAGGCATCGGTTCATGCAGACCTATTCTGGGGTATTCTCAAAATGGAAGCATTATAGAGGCCCCGCCAAAGGTCGTCAACTTCTACATCTCCTATATAAAAAGCTTAGCAAAGGCCAGCGGGAGAAATGAAACAATGGCAGAAAAGTTCATAACCGAGGATTTGGCCATAGATCCCGAAGAAGCCTTAAAGTATGGAGTTATTGAGGTTATTGCAAACGATGTGAATGATCTTTTGGAGAAAGCAGATGGCATGAAAACTAAGGTTCCCGTAAGGGGAGAATACGTTACTCTGGATCTCAAGGGAGCCGAGGTGAAATACTTAGAACCAAGCTTGAAGGATAGAGTTATAACGTACATCACTGACCCAGCCGTTGCCTACGTTCTCCTAACACTCGGCATATGGGCCCTTGTTTTGGGATTCTTAAGTCCAGGATGGCACGTTCCGGAAACAGTGGGGGCAATAATGATTGTTTTGGCCATAATAGGTCTCGGATACTTCGGCTACAAAAGTGCAGGATTGCTGTTGATAGTCCTGGCAGTGATATTCTTCATAGCAGAAGCCTTAACGCCCACCTTTGGTCTCTTTACCGTTGCCGGCTTTATAACGTTTGTTTTGGGTAGCATAATGCTCTTCAGTGGAGGTGAGGGAGTGGACTATCTAGTTTCGAGGGAAGTTTATTCCCAGATTAGGTTGATAATAATAACAATTGGAGTATTGCTTGCTGTGTTCTTTGCATTCGGAATGGCCGCAGTGATAAGAGCCCATAGAAGAAAAGCACAGACTGGAAAGGAAGAAATGATAGGCCTTTCAGGGGAAGTTGTGGAACCCTTGGCTCCAGAGGGGATGATAAGGGTTAGGGGTGAGCTCTGGAGGGCAAGAAGCAAGGACGGAGAAACAATAAACGTTGGGGAGAATGTTAAAGTTGTTGGGATGGATGGACTCAAACTTATCGTGGTTAGGGAAAAAGAGAAAAAGTATGAAAAAGAAAATACTAATGAGGTGAAGTAGAATGGTCTTTGAGTGGATTGTGTATGTTATTATTTTGGTTTTTATTTTAGTGTTTTTGGCTTCGGCCATAAAGATAGTGAAGGAGTACGAAAGGGCAGTAATCTTCAGGCTTGGTAGAGTTGTTGGAGCAAGGGGCCCAGGATTGTTCTTCATAATCCCAATATTCGAAAAAGCTGTGATAGTTGATTTGAGAACTCAGGTTTTGGATGTTCCAGTGCAGGAAACCATAACAAAGGACAACGTCCCAGTAAGGGTCAACGCCGTTGTTTACTTTAGAGTTGTTGAGCCGGTAAAAGCCGTTACTCAGGTTAAGAACTTCATAATGGCGACCTCTCAGATTTCCCAAACAACTTTGAGAAGCGTAATCGGGCAGGCTCACTTGGATGAACTCCTTAGTGAGAGAGAAAAGCTTAACAGAGAACTACAGAGGATAATTGACGAGGCAACCGATCCATGGGGAATAAAGGTTACCGCTGTAGAGATCAAAGACGTTGAGCTCCCAGCAGGAATGCAGAGAGCTATGGCAAAACAGGCAGAGGCAGAGAGAGAAAGAAGGGCCAGGATTACACTTGCCGAGGCAGAAAGACAGGCCGCTGAGAAGCTCAGAGAAGCTGCCGAAATTATCTCCGAACACCCAATGGCACTTCAGCTTAGAACTTTGCAAACAATAAGCGACGTAGCAGGCGATAAAAGCAACGTCATAATCCTAACACTCCCAATGGAGATGTTAAAGCTGTTCAGGAGCCTTTCCGATACAGCTGAGGTTGCAAAGAAAAAATTAGAGGAAGAGAAAGAGTAAGTTTCTCTTTACGTTTTTGACCATCCTTTAATTCTTTTTGGGGATAAGTTAACTATAAAAAGTTAGACATCAACATATAAGTTAGATGCATCGATTACAAATTTTGTACATTGGATTTTAAAAGACATGGAGGGATTAAATTGGGAAGGTCTATTGTCTTCGCCTCTGGAAAAGGCGGCACGGGTAAAACCACAACACTAGCAAATGTTGGCGTTGCTTTGGCACAGTTTGGAAAGGAGGTCATAGTGATAGATGCTGATATTACCATGGCAAACCTGAGCCTGATTCTTGGTATGGAGGACATTCCAATAACCCTCCATGATGTTCTCTCAGGAGAGGCAGAACTCAGGGATGCTATTTATGAAGGTCCAGCGGGTGTTAAAGTCATCCCAGGTGGATTGAGCCTTGAAAAGATAAAGAAGGTGAAGAACCCGGAACGGTTGAAGGGGCTTATAAGGGAGATTTCGTCAATGGCAGATTTTGTTTTAATCGATGCTCCTGCTGGCCTTGAGATGACCTCAATCACTGCTCTGCTCATAGGGAAGGAACTTATTTTGGTAACAAATCCCGAGATTTCTGCGATTACGGATTCTCTTAAAACAAAGCTCGTGGCAGAAAAGCTCGGAACACTTCCACTAGGAGCTGTTTTAAACAGGGTAACGAGCGAAAAAACAGAACTAACCAGAGAAGACATTGAGGCCATCTTAGAAGTCCCAGTACTTGCCATAATACCCGAAGACCCGGAAGTAAAGAGGGCTAGCGCTTATGGAATCCCCCTTGTTATCAAAAACCCAATGTCACCGGCAGCAATAGCCTATAAACAGCTCGCTGCGAAGCTTGCAGGAGTTAAATATAAACCTCCAGAACCAGAAAGCCCAATAAAAAGAATTTTCAAAGCTCTGTTTGGGGGAGGAAGAAAATGAGTCCGCTTACTGTTTTGGTCATTATCCTTCTAGCCACAAATATAATCTTGGCAATACTGTACATAGCGGAGAGGAGGGCTCCTGCCTATACTGTATACGACGCAGAAACGAAGAATACCCTTAAGAGGAGGGTTACTCATCTAAAAGAAGAGCTAGAGTCGGAATTAGTCGAGTTTGATATTGAGGAATGGGAAAGGGCCCTTGAAGAGTCTCTAGAAGAGGAAATACGGAACTTGTGAGGCTCTCTTTGTATTCTTTTTGTCCCTAAGAAAAGCTTAAGTATTCTTGAGTAATATTGTTACATCCCCACTAATCTTAGGAGGGTGGAGCATGAGAGCAAAGGTGAAGATTTTGGACATAGAGACTGGCAGATTTATGGTAGTAATTAACGAGGAAGACGCAAAGAGAGCAAAACTTCATCCAGAGGATCTAATTAAAATAGAAACCGCAAAGAGAACAATATACGGAGATGTGGTCATAAGCAACATGGTTCAGCCGGGGGAGATAGGGGTCACAAGAGATATAATGAGCACTTATGCCTTTTCTGAAGGAGAAATGGTGAACGTGGTTCCAGCTGGAACCCCCGAAAGTGTGAGGTATGTTAAGAAAAAGATGAACGGTCAAAAGCTTAAGAAAGTTGAAATAGAAGCTATTGTGAAGGATATCGTCGATAGAAAGCTTAGGGATATAGAAATAAGTTCTTTTGTGACCTCCCTTGAGATAAACGGGCTTGACATGGATGAGATTGCTTGGCTTACAATGGCGATGGCAGAGACTGGCGATATGCTTGATATAGATAGAAAGCCGATCATGGACGTTCACAGCATAGGTGGTGTTCCCGGAAACAAGACAAACGTGCTTGTAGTTCCCATTGTTGCTGCAGCCGGCTTGACAATTCCCAAGACGTCCTCAAGGGCAATAACAAGTGCCGCTGGAACGGCTGATGTCGTGGAGGTCCTTGCCCCGGTAACTCACTCCCTGGATGAAATAAAGAGGATTGTGGAAAAAATCGGTGCCTGCTTGGTCTGGGGTGGAGCCCTTAATCTAGCTCCTGCCGATGATCTAACGATTAAAGCGGAAAGGGCGTTGAGCATTGACCCAAGAGGGCTTATGCTTGCGAGCATAATGTCAAAGAAATACGCTATGGGCTCCCAGTACGTTCTCATCGATATTCCAACGGGAGAGGGAGTAAAAGTAGAAACTATAGAAGAGGCTAGATCTCTAGCAAAAGATTTCATAGAACTGGGGAAGAGGCTCGGCCAGTACGTAGAAACAGCAATTACCTATGGTGGTCAGCCTATAGGTCATACTGTTGGTCCCGCTCTCGAGGCCAAAGAGGCCTTGGAAACGATAATGACGGGTAAAGGTCCGGGGAGCTTGGTAGAGAAGGCCACGGGACTTGCTGGAATCTTGCTTGAGATGGGGGGAGTGGCACCGGCAGGAATGGGCAAAAAGATGGCAAAGGAAATCCTCGAAAGCGGAAAAGCATATGAGAAGTTAAAAGAGATAATAGCTGAGCAGGGCGGGGATCCAAATATAAAGCCAGATGACATCCCAATAGGCGACAAAACCTACACCTTCGTAGCTCAAACCTCAGGATACGTGACAAAGATTGATAACAAAGCAATAGCAACAATAGCAAGAGCCGCTGGAGCTCCCGAGGACAAAGGCGCCGGAATTTTGCTCCACGTTAAAGTCGGGGAAAAAGTGAAGGAAGGAGATCCCCTCTTTACGATACATGCAGAGAGTGAGGTTAGACTTGATCAAGCAATAATTCAGGCAAGGAGAATGGAGCCGATAAGAATAGAAGGTATGGTGCTCCAGAGAATTGGGAATATCTAGCGCTTTCTATGCCTTTCGTACCATCCCCACTCTTTTTTGCTTCCAAAACTTCTTACTCCCTCTTTTACAAGCTTTATTCTGAGCTCCTTGGCCAGCTCGGAAGTTATCTCACCATGCTCTTCCATCCAGTTGATAATCTCCAAGGCCTCTTCATCGGTCTCGCATCTTCTTATGAAGTCAATAACCGTTGGGTTGTATCCAGAAAAATCCATTGATTCCTCTTCCTTCTCTTCTACTCGGTATCCTTCAATAACAAGCCCGGGCTTTTCCTCAAGCTCTCTAGCTAGATGAGGATATTTCTCTTCAAATTCCTCCTTATCATATTCCTGCCAAGGGAACTCATCAATGGGACGTTTTTTCTTTTTATCTGTCATATTGGGCACCTCGTTTCAAATTCTACTCTGTTGGTCTGCTTTATATACTTTGTTGCTTTGCCCTTGCAAAGGGCTTATATATCTTCTCATCGATCTCCAAACATGAGAGGCTCATATTTTCTCGTGATCTATTTAGATAGGGATACAAAAATAAAAACAAAAGCCAAAGAGTTTTGTTTGAAGAAGGGGTATTACATCTACGTCGGCTCCGCCATGAATTTCCTTGAAAAAAGAGTTGCAAGGCATTTTAAAAAAGAGAAACGCCTTCACTGGCACATTGATTTTCTTCTTCAAAAAGCACAGCTTTTGAGTGCTTATTTAATACCCAGCAGGGAGAGGATTGAGGAAACACTTTCTCGGATTGTAGGAGAGGTTTTTCAGGGGGTTGAGGGCTTTGGGGCGAGCGATCTTAGCGTAAAGACAAATTTATACTACTCTATGCATCCCCCAGATGAAACAATATGTAACATCTTAAACTCAAAAGGCCTTAGTTGGAAAAGGGTTAAAAGTCCAAAAGAGATTATGGATTGGAGGGAAGAGAATGTTGAGGATAGGGAAAGTTGAATCATATATTCACGAGAAGCTCGAGAAGGAGAAACTTCACTTTGTTCTCCTAGACCCGGATGATGTTTCTCCTAACGTTGCCGGAAAGCTTGCTAAAATGAGTGAAGAAGTAGGCGTGGATGCGATAATGGTGGGGGGTTCTACAGGAGCGGAGGGAGAGATCCTTGATAAAGTTGTTAGATCAATAAAAGAGAGCTCCAGCTTACCGGTGATACTCTTTCCCGGCTCACATGGGGGAATAAGCAAATACGCAGACGCCATATTCTTCATGAGCCTTCTCAATTCACGAAATCCCTTTTTCATTACTGGGGCTCAGGCACTTGGGGCTTTTGCAGTAAAGCGCTATGGAATTGAACCAATACCCATGGCGTATCTAATCATCGAGCCGGGTGAAACGGCTGGATGGGTAAGTGATGCTAAGCCTATTCCAAGGCATAAACCAAAGATAGCTGCCGCTTATGCTCTAGCTGGCCAGTATATGGGGATGAGGCTTGTTTACCTTGAAGCCGGTAGCGGTGCTCAAAAGCATGTGCCGAATGAAATGATTAAGGTAGTTAAAGCTGCCATTGAAGTACCGCTCATTGTTGGAGGTGGCATAAGGAGTTATGAGGACGCAAAAGAAGTAGCAATGGCCGGTGCAGATATCATAGTTACCGGAACGGCAATAGAGAAAGCAGGCTCCCTTCAAGAAGCCAGAAAAAGACTGGAAAATATAATAAAAGGAGTTAAGGAAGTTAATCCTTGACCAGTATTCTCTCTCCTTTTAGAAATATATTTAAGAGTTAAGTTGAATTCTTTGTTTGGTGATACCATGAAGGCTTTTATCTCCGTTGATTTGGAGGGGATGCCGTTCATAGTGAGCCCTCAGCATCTAGTGGAGAAAGGTGCCCTCTACAATGAAGCTCGAAAAATAGCCACAGAAATAACCTTAACAGCTGCAGACGCCCTTCATCGGGCTGGTTTTGGGGAGGTAGTGATAGCTGATAGCCACGGTCCAATGGTGAACCTTCTTCCAGAGGAGCTTCCCGAATATGTTTATCTCGTTAGGGGATACCCAAGACCAGTTGCCATGATCGCTGGAGCTGAAAAATGCGATGTTGCGTTGTTCTTGGGCTATCACGCAAAGGCTGGAACTCCCTATGCGATTTTTGACCACACCTACAGTGGCGCAAACGTTGGTAAGCTTGAACTAAACGGCATTGAGGTTAGTGAATTCCTTCTAAACGGCTATGCTGTGGGTCATTTTAACATACCGGTAATCCTCGTTGGTGGAGATGAAAAGCTCCTCGAGGAGGACGTGAAAAGTTTCACCCCATGGGCAGAGAGAATAGCGTTCAAGAGAGCCTTTTCACGTTATTCCGCTATAAGCCCAAGCCTGAAGAAAATAAAGACAGACCTTGAGAACGCGGTCTTTAAGGCCGTTGAAAAATACAAAAAAGGCGAAACAAAGCCTTTAAAGCTTGAATATCCCGTTAGGGTAAGACTCACCTACAACAACAGCGGCATGGCGGACGTTGGAGAGCTTCTCCCTGGAGCAAGAAGAATGGATGGAAAGACAATAGAGTTTGAAGCAAAAGATATTATCGAGGCATACAAAGCATTTCAGCTACTGGTGTTTGCTGCCACAGGAGTTACCTCAATACTCCGGCGTTAGGCCTCGCTCAAGACCTTGAAGCTGACTTTTCCGTCTCTCACTATCTTTTTGATATCTGCGAGGAGTTTTTGAACGTTCTCTTCTACAACTTCCATTCTTATTTCACTAACACCTTTGCTTGTGGGGGGCAAGAAGTGTATGTCCGTAAGTTTTCCTCTAACCTCGTTTAAAATTTTAGCCAAAACTTTTCCTCTTTTTTCATAGGGCAATTTTATGTCCAGTTCAACAACTTTCATAGCTGTCACCGTTTTATTTTAGAAAAGAAGCCCTATATAACCTTTTTCATGAACCAGAGGCATGTGGCTTTTGGGAGTTTATTCCTCTCAGTTATAGGAAGGTTTTTGATTTTTTCATCTAACTGTTAATGCCCCGGAGAAACCGCGGGGGATGAGCGAGTGGCGAGCCATGAGTCCCCTTCGCTCCTCCGGGGCACACTCTAAATGTTAATTAGCTTACGAATGTTTATCTTGAATTCATCTTTTTCCTCGATTGAGATAACCGCCGTTGCAATTTCCTCCATAATGGGCAAGACTTCTGGAAGTGCTGACTTTATCAAATCTACGTTGATGAAGTAAAAGGTAATCCTCTTTTTGTTTCCTAGGTATTTTAGCATTCCATGTATGGTACTGAGGAAGTCTTTTCTATCGCTATAGAAAATAAAAAGCTTATCAAAGCCCAGTACTGGATTTATTATTTCGTCTTCGGACAATTTGCTGAAAATCTTGTCGTATTCTCTCTCCAAAACTGCGCTCTCGGTTATTGAAATCTTCCCCAAGATGTTTCCTATCTTTATGTTTCCTCCCATCTTTATCACATTGAGATCGTTAAGAAGAGACGTATCTATTCCCGCAACCTCCATCTGGGCTTTGTACATATGGAGCGTGTCCAAGAAATCATCTACAAGGATTGGGTAATTCTTTTCCCTGCTCCATTTTATAAGCTCGTGAAAGAGCAGATAAACTGGGGCTTTTGAGGAGTATTCCACTAGGACGGTTTCACCAAATTTTAGATCTTCCAGTATAGAAAGAAGGTTGCGCACAGTACCACCCCTATTTTGTGACTTCTTTTATATGTTAGATAGTTTTGAAAATCTTATATATTTTTCTCTTCCTCCTCTTCATATGGAGCCGTTATGACTTTCCTTATTTCCCTGGCAATTTTCTCTCCAATTCCCTCCACCTGCATTAGTTCGCTCTCTTTTGCTGTGAAAACTCTCTCTACACTTCCAAAATGCTTAAGGAGCCTCTTTGCCAAGGTTGCCGAGACGTAGGGGAGCCCTTCAACGATTAGCCTCTGCCTTTCTGCCAGGGTAAGAGCTTTTTTCTCACTCCTAACGGCCACTTCTTTTTTTCTCTCCTCCTGTTCGCGTTTGGCTATGAGGTAGATGTAGCTGGCGGCTTCGCTTGCATCTTTGGCAAAAAGAACTGGAATCTCCCAATCCACGGTCAAAGCAGCCAAAGCTCCCCTAATGGCATTGGGATGTATGTTCCTAATTCCGTAGAGCTCCCCTTCTATAATAATAACCGGTCTGGCATAGGCTTCCTTTAAACGTTTTGCTTGGTCGAAAAGCCTTCCGTCTATTATTGACTGGATAAAATCATTTGCAGCTTTCCTTTCTATGGCCACATCCTCGCTCACTATATAATCCCCAACATCGAGGGTCTTGACTTCCAAATGAGCACCAAGTTCCTTTAGCACTTTTGGAACCTGGCTCTTAAGTTCACGTGAATCAACGTAAACGACAATTCCCTTTGGTTTTTTTACAAAAACTGGCTTTATGGGGAGCTTTTCATACACTTCTTCCTCTGATTCCTCTCTCTTTTCGCAAACTTCCCCAGATTTTTCATCTTTCCCCTTGGGCTTTACAAAACCTAGGAGGGAAGCCTGTTTTTCCTTTTTAACCATATCTTCCACCTTCTTTAAGAGGGAAATCATCTGCTTCTCCTTATGGCGGGAACTCCAGTAATAAGCTTCATCCCTTGTGCCCTTTGCCATTAGTATAATAACTCTACCGGGTCTATGTCTTCCAGTTCTTCCCCTTCTCTGAATGCTTCTTATTGCTGATGGAACCGGTTCATAAAAGATAACCAAATCTACCTCGGGGACATCCAATCCCTCTTCGCCAACGCTTGTGGCTACGAGAACATTAAATTCTCCTTGCGAGAAGAGATCTAAGATCTGCTTTTGCTTCTTTTGGCTTAAGCCCTTGTCGTTCTCCCTGTTGGCCTGCCCTACAAAACGCATGCTCCTGATATGCTCTTGAAGGAGTTCTTTTACGATCTTTTTTGCAGTTTCCCTGTAGTTTGTGAAGACGATTATCTTTGAGGATGGCTTCTTACTCAGTTGCTCTTTAACTAGTTCCTTCATTTTATCGAGCTTTGGATGATCGATTCCTAATTCTTTTGCCTGGACAAGAAGGGCTATTGCTTTTTTCATCCTTTGATCCTGCATGAGCTCTTTTGTCGATTTTGTCCTCCCTCTCTTGGCTTCTTCGTAGAGCTTCTTGAGGTAAGCCCTTAAAGCAGACAATCCCTGAGTTTCAAGGAGCTCTATTGAATGGTGAAGCTTTAGGGCTTTTGCTTGGTAGAACATAAGCTTCCCGACATCGTAGTTGCCTTTTGCCATCTCGGCATTTATTATTTGCCCCGCTTTGAGAATTTCTTTTTTTGGGATGTCGGGAGAAGCTCCTTCTATAAGACCCGCTTCGGCCAGAGGCTTCAACGAGTCTTTGAGCATCTCTCTTAGAATTTTTCTGACCTCTTTGTAAATTCCCGGCAGTTCTACTTTGACCCACTCAAACTTTATTCCCTGAACGTAAGGCTTGACATCTGGGGAATTCTCGGTTCTAACCTCAATGTGCTCTATGAAGAGATTTTTAACGATCTCGCGAATCTTTGTCTCATCACTCCCGGGAGAAGCTGTGAGTCCCAGAATAAGCGGATACTTTGCCTGTCTCATATATTCCTTTGCTATGTAAACGTAGGCGTAGTTTCCTACTGCTCTATGGGCTTCGTCAAAAACTAGCAAAACAACATCTTCGAGACTTATTCTCCCAACAACAAGGTCATTTTCTATCGTTTGAGGAGTGGCGGTTATTATGATGCTCTTTCTCCAGATTTCGGATCTTCTTTCCGGAGAAATCTCGCCGGTCAGAGTATTTATCTTCTCCTCCGGAAGATCAAAAAGCCTTAAAAAGCTCTCCCTGTGTTGAAGTGCCAGGGGCTTTGTTGGTGCGAGCATTAAAACCCTTCCTCCATACTTAGAAAGCCGATAATCCGCTATCATCTGGGCTATTAAAGTCTTCCCTAACCCTGTTGGCAGAACAACTAGGCTGTTTCTGTCTTTGCATTTTGCGTAGATTACCTCTTGATAAACCCTCGGCTGGATAAGGTCTTTTCGCAGATACATTAGTTTATATTTTGACTGGGAGGTTTATAAATACGCCGCCCACACAAAACCTAAAAAGGTGAAATTCAAACTGTAATTTAGGTGTTAAAATGCCACGTGGAATGGGATGGGGAAGAGGGAGAAGACGGAAAATGCGATTTATAGGATTTATTCCTGAGGTTAGGCACTTTTATCCTGCCAAACCACCATTTGGCCCACCACAGCCGCCAGTTTTCATGACTTATGAGGAGTTTGAAGCACTAAGGTTAGTGGATTACGAAGGCTTAACTCAAGAGGAAGCTGGGCAGAGAATGGGAGTCTCAAGGGGCACAGTGTGGAGAGCTTTAACATCTGCAAGGAAGAA
>JAGGWM010000098.1 GCA_021157445.1 Thermococcus sp.
CTCTTGCGGGGGTTGCCGAGCCTGGTCAAAGGCGCGGGATTGAGGGTCCCGTCCCGTAGGGGTTCCGGGGTTCAAATCCCCGCCCCCGCACCACCCTAAGTTCTCGAAGTCGTTTTTAACCAATAAATGTTCCTAAGGAAATCTAATTTTCACCTTCAATTCTGCTAAATTTGTTGATCAAAGTTCCAAAAACCCAGCCAACCAAAAGAGATATGAAGGAAAACAGAAACTACTCTCCAAACTTTTCCTTGTACAATTCGGCAAGCTTTTTAATTCCCACGGGGATGTCTTCTTTGCTTGGCCTTGAGAAGTTTAGCCTTATGGCGTTCTTTCCGCTCTCATCTGTGTAGAACGGTTTTCCTGGCACCACAACCACTCCTTTCTTCTCCATTAATTCACCGGCGAAGGATATTCCATCCGCGCCCTCAGGCAAGAACAACATAACAAACATTCCCGCTATTGGTTTCGTGAATTCCGCATCTGGAAGGTTCTCTTCCAGAGCTTTTATCATAATATCTCTCTTTTCCTTATAGCCAAGCAGCGCTCCTTCCAAGTGATATTTCTCGAAATAGCCTCTCCTTAAGTATTCCAGGGCAATGTATTGGGAAATAGCTGGAGCACAGAAGTCAATGGGCTGTTTCTGCATGAGAACCTTTTTGAGGATTTCTCCCTCGGCTATTACCCACCCAACTCTAAATCCAGTTCCAAGAACTTTGCTGAGCGTTCCCGCCACTATAACTCTCCCCTCCTTGTCTAGGGCTTTTAAAGGAACTATGTCTCCTCCCTCGTACCTCATGAAGTTATAGGCAGTGTCCTCAATTACCAGGAGGTCATACTTAGCTGCAATTTCCAGAAGTGCCTTTCTGCGCTCCATGCTCATTGTAACCCCCATGGGATTCTGACCGGTGGGGATGGTGTAAATGAATTTAACCTTCTGTCCCTTGGCTTTAAGTTCTCTTATCATCTCTTCCAGCAAATCAATTCTCATGCCTTCATTATCAACCGGGACTCCCTTGATTTTGGCTCCTAACTGCTCAAATGCCAACAAGGTGTTAATGTATGATGGATTTTCGGTTATTACGACATCTCCCGGATCTATCAAAACCCTCCCAAGTAGATCTAGTGCCCCCGTTCCCCCTATTGTAAGAACAATGTTTTCTGGAGAAATTTCCAAATGCTCATATTTCTTTAAAAATGCTGCCAATTCTTCTCTAAGTTCGGGAATTCCATTTGCTGGAGTATACATAACGGATTTTGGTTCCTTTTCAAGAACCTCCTTTGCTATTTCTCCAAGAACATTCCTTGGAATTAAATCTGGATCCGGATCTCCAGCTGCGAGAGAAATCAACTTCACTCCTTTCTTTTGAAGTTCTGACGCTTTTTTCATAACTTCAGCTAAAGCTGAGCCCTTAATCCAATTCGCCCTCCCGGCTAGGTATTTGGTGTAATCCATAGGTGTCACCACCAATTAATCTTCATAAAGATATTTATACGTTTTGACTCTTATCTTAGAAGGGGAATACCATGAAGCCTAAGGTGTTTATAACCCGACAAATTCCGGAAAATGGTATTAAGATGATTGAAAAATTCTACGAAATAGAAATCTGGAAGGATCCAAAAGCGCCTCCGCGAAGTGTGCTTCTAGAGAAAGTTAGAGATGTTGATGCGTTGGTAACACTCGTAACAGACAAAGTAGATGAAGACTTATTAAAAAATGCTCCCAAGTTGAAGATAATAGCCCAATATGCCGTCGGCTATGATAACATAGACATCGAGGCAGCCACAAGAAGGGGGATATATGTTACAAACACTCCCGGAGTCCTCACGGATGCAACGGCAGACCTTGCATTTGCCTTGCTTCTGGCAGTGGCAAGGAGAATTGTAGAAGCTGATGCTTTTGTAAGGAGCGGAGAATGGAAAAAAGCGGTATTGGATGGCATCCGTTGATGTTTTTGGGGTATGGGCTAAAAGGAAAGACCTTGGGGATAGTTGGCTTTGGAAGAATTGGTCAAGCCCTTGCAAAGAGGGCTAAGGGATTTGGGATGAAAGTCATCTACTACTCAAGAACCCGTAAAACCAAAGCAGAAAAAGAAATCGGCGCTGAGTATGTGGACTTTGAAACCCTTCTGAAGGAGAGCGACTTTATAAGCCTCCATGTTCCCCTTACAACGGAGACCTGCCACATGATAGGAGAAAGAGAGCTTAAGCTTATGAAGCCCAATGCAATCCTCATAAATACGTCCAGAGGTGCGGTTGTTGATACCAATGCCTTAATCAAAGCATTAAAAGAGAAATGGATTGCTGGAGCAGGCTTGGACGTTTTTGAAGAGGAGCCGTACTACAATGAGGAACTCTTTAAGTTAGAAAACGTTGTTTTAGCTCCTCATATAGGCAGTGCAACTCATGAAGCCCGAGAAAGTATGGCAGATCTGGTTGCAAAGAATTTAATAGCATTCGCCAAAGGAGAAATCCCACCAAATCTAGTCAATAGCGATGTTTTAAAAATTAGGAAGCCAGGATTTGAATAAAACGCTTAGCGTCATCACACATATAGGCATTGTTGAAGTAAATGTAACTTTCCTCTTTATCCCACTTTTTAACTTTTTTGACTATCTCCCTTAGCTCTTTTTCGCTGTATTTATGCTTGTATATTATCCTTCCCCTTTGATAACTGCCGTGAAGGCGGTAATAGTTAATTCCTTTTCCGTGAAGGGGCTTTCTAATAATAGGGTCAGCAACGTCAATGAGGTCGAATTCCCTAACGAACTTTTTGATTCCCTCTTCACTCCAACCTCTAAGCTCCACAGCTATCTCAAAATCGTCTCTATCTATTTGTGTAAAAAACTTCTCAGCGTTGGTAAAGCTCTCTTCACTTTCTTTAAAGCTTTTGGGGAGCTGAATTAGAATAAATCCTGCTCCCAAGGCTTTGGCCTCTTTAAGTGTAAGCTCCCAGTATTTGAAAA
>JAGGWM010000177.1 GCA_021157445.1 Thermococcus sp.
TAGTGGTAGAATAAAAGTGCCTCCACGAATTCTTGATGAGCTGTTTGGACATAACCGCTAAAGTAGATATCTTTATGGTACTCCAACAGCTCTCTCAACTGTCCGACGAGCGTTTCCGCTTTTTCAAGTCTCTCCTCCGCTAGTTTGAAATCCTTTCTGTGAAGGGCTTTTATAGTATCCCCGCTCAGCCGGACTACCTCGCGAGTTATTTTCAATGCCTTCTCCCTTACCTCATCCTTTTCATCGAGAACCCTTTCTATCTCCTCCACAATCTTTGAAACATCCATAATATCACCTCAAATCAGCACTCAAGATCTTCCTCATCGCAGCGCTCAGTCTTGCCGAGTTCATCATCTCATCATAATATTGTTTCCCCTGGTTTTTATATTATTCCAATGGGATTATTATTTATTCCAAAGAAAGAGGAGATATCTGTACACTCCAGGCTCAAAGTTAAACCATGGGACTTTAGCACATACATATGCTCTGAGACCTCATTGACACTCTTTTTGCATGAAAATTCAATTACATAATCACCGAATTCAATATTCCATGATATGAACTCCTTGGAAACTCTATCTTTGTTTAGGAGGTACACGGAGAATCTATGTTTCTCGTTCATAATATCACTGGAAAGAACATGCTTCAGTAGTTTGATTGTTGTCTGTTCCCCTATTTCAAATGCCATACCATCCAGAGAAAACAAAAGTTCCACCACATCTTTTTTCTTTTTATCCCCGAGTATCCCCCTGTATATCCCCTCAAGTTTTGGGACATACGTTTCGGGGCTAATATACTACTTCTTTTTCATGAAGAGCATCATAAACACCCTGCTCTTCGATATGAGGGATATCGAAGGAGACAGAGCAAATGGAATTGAAACGCTGGTAATTAAACTCGGATTTAAAAGAAGTAAAAAGTTGTTGCTGGCTTTAAACTCCACGTTCATCCCTTGGCTACTCCTAACATACCATTTTGGCTATTTTACTCGATACATGCTGGTTCTGCTATTCGCAATCGTCAATGGATATGTATACATCCTCCACTTCACGGGAAAGAAACAGATAGGGCAGGACATAGATCTTGTGGTGGATGGGGAGTGGCTTTATACCCTTCCTCTGGCTCTCATCTCTAAATTTTTTCGTTATTCATCGAAACGCTAAGTTTTTAAGCTGATTGAACATTTTCCAAATCATGTCAGTGATAGTGGGAGTCCTCTCAGCTCTAACGGCTGCATTTGGATGGGCATTTGCATCCGTATTGATAAAAATAGGGATGAGGAATAAAAAGGCTGTTAGTGTGAACATAATTCGCCTCTATGTGGTTTCCATAATCTATGCCATAGTTTTCCTATTCACAGGTGGCTTCGAGGAAATCGCATCTCTTTCATCCAAGCAATTATTGATAGCATTCATCTCCGGACAGTTTGGTTTCGTTATAGGGGACTATTTCTATCTCAACGCCTTGAAGATTACGGGAGTTTCACGCACGGTTCCTGTGACCTCCTCCTATCCTCTATGGACGATATTGTGGGCTTTTCTATTTCTGGGGAGAAGCATAAACGCTCAGATAATTGTGGGAGCATTTCTGGTCTTCCTTGCAATTTTGCTGGTTAGACAGACGGAAGAGGAGGAGAAAATTGATCCAAAAGGATTGATATTCGCAATTTTAGCCCCCATAAGCTGGAGTCTAGCCATAACAACGCTGGATTATTTATCTTCCCAGATATCCGCCATGACGCTGTCTGGAGTTAGGTTAATGATGGCTAGCCTCGGTGTAAGCCTTCTCATTCCTCAGTACTGGGGAGATATTAAAAGGTTCAATTTGCGGGAGTTTGGAGTGGTGAGTCTGGCTGCAATATTTGGTCTTTTTATAGGGCAGTATGCCTTTGTAACGTCCGTTGGAACTTTAGGCTCTCAAATAGCAACCCCCATAACCGCGGTTAATCCGATAATTGCCTCATATCTTGCTATTGCATTTTTGAAGGAACCTCCGAACAGGAAAATTATCTTAAGCTTGGTATCGGCTGTCGTTGGAATAATTCTCATAAGCCTTGCATAGCAAATGTTTTAAGGTCTTAACTCAACTTTTAACCGCCGACAGTGAGGGGACAATCGTCTCCTCATGGGCTTGGTAAAACCGCATCCCCAACCAATGAAGGGATGTGCTCACGCCAAGCCCACAGGGCCGGTGCATCCACCCACGCGAAGGGTGAACGTGGGGCTCTGTTGCCGGCCTACAATTACTCGTTTTAAAAATTCAGAAAAGTGTAAAAAGAATTGAAAGTTCACAGGAGCATTCTCGCGTCTACAGCAACGGCATCATCTTCATAAGCAAAGATTGGATTAATGTCAAGCTCCTTAACTTCCGGAAGCTCGAGTGCAAGCTCTCCAACCTTTGTTATTATTTCTGCCAGAGCCTCGATGTTGGTTGGTTTCTCTCCCCTCGCACCTGCTAGGATTGGATAAGCTTTAATCTCCTTTATCATATCGAGGGCTTCCTGCTTTGAGATTGGAGCAACCCTGAAGCTGACGTCCTTGAGTATCTCGACGAAGATTCCACCGAGACCGAACATGATTGCTGGACCGAACTGTGGATCCCGTATCATACCGACGATAACTTCCTTTCCAAGTGGGAGCATCTTATAGACAATAACGCCCCACAAATCTGCATCTGGTTTGTAATTCTTGGCATTCTCCATAATCCTCTTAAAAGCCTCTCTTGCTTCTTCATCGTTCTTTATATTGACCTTAACACCACCGGCATCACTCTTGTGGATGATCTGTGGTGAAACTATCTTCATGACAACAGGATATCCTATTTCCCTAGCAAACTTAACTGCCTCTTCCTCGTTAGTAGCAACCTTAAAATCAGGTGTTGGGATACCATAGAGCTTCAAAATTTCCTTAGCCTCTGGCTCGACTAATGCCCTGCCCTCTGCCTTTGCCTTTTCGATGATTTGTCTTGCCTTTTCAATTCTTTCCATTTCTACCACCTCTAAGTTATTGGGATGCAATCTCAAGTATGTTTACAATGTTAAAAGTCTTTCCTTTTTGCATCCGATACTGTAGGGATAGCAGAAGTTGTTCCACCGCAGTGTATTGATGTACGGATTAGAGCATCAAAAGTCTAAATTATCTCCCGCTAACTCCTGCCATAACATCCTGTTCATAACTTATGAGTGTTTTCTCTTTCAAGCCGCCAAATTGACAAAATGCCAAAAGATATTTAAAAGTTTTTGATATAGCTTCTAATGGTGGTCGAATGGACGGAAAAATCATCCATGATCCCCTTCATGGAAGCATGAAAATCAAGGGTCTAATACTCGAACTGGTTAAAACACCCGAATTTCAAAGGCTCAGGGGGATAAAACAGCTTGGTCTGGCATACCTCGTTTTCCCGGGAGCAAATCACACACGTTTTGAGCATTCTCTGGGGACATATTATGTCTCCAAAAGATTGGGCGAAGAAGTCGAGCTTGATGAATATGAGAGAACGCTCCTTCAGGTGGGGGCACTTCTCCACGACATAGGCCATGGTCCCTTCTCTCACACCTTCGAACAGATATACAAGCATTATGTGAAAGAATACGACCACATGCACTTGGGGCAGAACCTCATACTGGGGAAAGTGGATATAATAGAGGGTGAAGTGGAAGACAGAAGGCTAATTCCGGAGATTCTCGATGAATATGGCATTGAACCCAAAGAAGTCGCGGATTTGGTTCTAGGGCGCTGTCATAAAAGATACCTCGGTCAGGCTATTCATGGGGATGTTGATGTTGATCAGCTTGACTATCTCATGAGGGATGCTCATTATACGGGAGTTGCCCATGGGATAGTGGATTTTGAGAGAATTTTAAAGACGCTTAAGATACATGAAGACGAACTCCTGGTTGATGAAAAGGGAGTCGAAGCGGTTGAGGGAATGATGGTGGCACGTTCCCTCATGTATTCGAGAGTCTATTTCCACCACACCGTTAAAATAGCCGAGGGGATGTTAACGAGGGCACTGGAGTTCGCCCTAGAGGAGGATCATCTCTGGGATTTCTGGAGGATGAACGACTGTCGTGTCCTTGTTGAGCTCGAGGACTTAGAAGGGTATCCAAGCGAGATAGTTAAACGCATCAAATACAGAGACCTCTTTAAAGGCGCTGTTCTTGCGAGTGCAGATGAGCTGAGTACCGAAGAGAAAAGGGAGTTCCTAAATGCCTACAGGAATATTAAGAAGAGGCAGGATATAGAGAGGAGGCTTGCCGATGCCGTTGGTGCTAGGGAAGGAGAAGTTATAATAGAGTTCTCGATAGCTGATTTAATGCTGAGCGAGCCGAGATTGAAGTCCACGGAGATAGGAGTATTGCTTCATGACGGCAACATTCAACCTTTGACAAAGGTTACACCCCTTGCAAACGCTTTAAAGAGAAGACAAACGCCAAGATGGGCAGTTTTAATAGCATCGCCCTCAAAGTATGTCGAGGAGATCAGAAGGATATGGAAAAAGGTTATCTTCGGTTGAAGACCTTCTTTTTTATCTCCTTTTTGAGGTCCTCAATCATCTCAATGAGCTCATCTGCATCTTTTATCTCTCCGAGGGTTTCTTTTGGGATTAGAGGCACCTCTCCAATGACCTCGGTTTTCGTCTTCTCTATGATAAAAACTCCATCACTCTGAATTACCTTGCTCACTTCATTGACCATCTGAGCTCTTTTTATCGTGGTGGCGGTTTTTTTGGAGTCTATCCCCGTCAGAATCTTCAGCTCCTCTTCCTTCGAAACCGCATTAAATGGAGCCTTCTTAATTTTTATAACCCCCATCCCTAGAGCCCTCAAACGCTCAAAAATTTCCCTCTCAAGCGGATTCTCCGGTTTCACGTCGAGTTTAGCCTCCACTTTGGCTGAGAGAATGTTTATTGGCTTCGCTATTGGCTCATCAAATATCTCTTCCAGGCGAAGGGCAACATCGAGACTCATTGCTTGTTCTCCCATCTCATAGTTTTGCAGGCTCTTCCTTGAAACCCCTATCATACGTGCAAGTTCGCCGAGACTGTATCCCATCCTCTCTCTCAGATCCTTCAGGAGGTTCCCATCGACATTTACATAAAATCCTCCCCTCTCAGCAAAAATTGCGGGAAGCTCGTTCTCCACGAGAACATCATAGAGTGTCTGAGGGTTAAGAGAGTATATCCCAAAACGCTCGTAAATCACCCCCTCCTCGAGCTCACTGTTTTTGCTCCTAACACCAACGATCAAAGGAGTTGCCTGGAAGAATTTCGAGAGTCTCTTCAAATCCTCGGCTTGTTCTTTGCTTAAGGTATCTATATTCTGGAGGATTTTAATGAAGAGAAGCAAAAAGAGCCTACTGCCCACTAAATCAAAGCACGAACCCTTAAACTTCATGCGGGCGGTTTTAAATCCGGTTCCGTGAAGTATGCTCTCAACGATTCGGATCAATCTCGCTTTATCCATACCCATCATTTATAAGTATGATTAAAGGATTTAAAAATTTCTCCTGAGAACCGGGACTGAGGGGAGGAAATTAAATGGAGGAATATATCTTCCATAGTTGGTTCTTTTACCTGCATTGTGAGTACTTTTGCTCCCTGAAGTGCTATTAAGTCATGGAGTTCTTCTCTGATATCTCTGCTTGCAGTAATCTTGTATCTGTTTGCGTCAATGACTTCAACCTTGGCATCTAAGTCAATTTTAACTGGTTTACTTGTCTCGATTAAGATTATGTAGCCAGTCTTTCTTAAGAATTCTCTTTTGATGTTATTCAGTGTACCCTGAGCCCTCAGTTTGCCTTTAACAATAACGCCAATAGTATTACAGATCTCCTCGACATGAGCTAGGATGTGGGATGAAAAGAAGAGTGTTTTTCCTCCCTTGTTGAATTGTCTAATCAGCTCTTTGAATTCGGCAATGCCTTTTGGGTCCAATCCGCTCATAGGCTCATCCAAGATTAACAGTTCGGGATCATTAACGAGCGCCTGTGCGAGCAGTAAGCGTTGGCGCATTCCTTTTGATAGCTTGCCAACCTTCTTGTTGCGAGCATCCCAGAGATCAACAAGCTTTAAAAGCTCTTCTGAACGTTTTTGCCTCTCTACTTTGGACATTTTAAAGGCTTCGCCAATAATGTCAAGCGTCTGCATTGGCGTTAAAAAATCCCAGAGTGTAGCGTTCTCAGGCATGTAGCCAATCCTGTACTTGACTTTAATGAGCTTTTTCTCATCGAACTTTCCGTTGAAAACTTCCTCACCCAGAACTTCTATTCTACCCTTCTGCGGGAATATCATCCCAAGAATGCTCAGGATCGCTGTTGTTTTCCCAGCACCATTGGGTCCTAAAAATCCGTAAATCTGCCCTTCTTTAACTTCCAAACTCAAGCCATCCAAAGCTCTAACATCCTTGTAGACCTTGACGAGATTCTCAATTTTTAACATTATCCTCACCTTAAATCCATTCTTTTAAAATATGCCAATCCAAGAATTAGATAAATGAGGGTTAGACCAATCATAATACCGATCCTGCTCAAGTTGTGTGTTATGATATTATTAACAGCTGTCCCCTCCAAATCTCCTGCAATATCCAGCAATTGAATGTTGGGAGCATAAAAAAGAAATCTTAAGTCATATTCTCTCTGGAGTTCATCAATTCTTTCTTTGTATCTTTCTATTTCCTCATATGACATGGAACTGTAATCTTTCCAGCCGCTTATTCCAAATTCATCTTTCGCTTTATTTTCCGCCATGTTTTCAACAATTTGTGGTAGTATAAAACTAATGATTAGAAATAATACCAAGGAAGCTCCAAGTGCTATATTTGGAGATCTAATGATTAAGGATATGAGGTACCCCAGTGCTAAAAGCTGAATCATTGCTAAAAGTGTGAGAAGAGTTATTAAAAAAACATTTTCGATCATCCTTTCGCTCATGTGTAACCCATAACACTTGGCTATGCTGATAGAAAACAATGTTGAGGTTATCAGTGCTCCGGTTATTACAATGCTCTGACCGAGGAATTTGTGGACAAAATACCCTACTACTCTATTTATGGGTTTGCTTATAATTATCTCTGCGGTTCCCTTTGAGATATCATCATTAATTGAAGTTGCTCCTAGAAGAAGTGTTAAAATTCCAGCAGGAATATATGTACTTGTCGTAATATGGCCAATCAGGATTTTTGGATTTGCACTGCCCTGCATAGTATCTTTTATCCCCAAGAATACATGAGTGTACATAATGCCTAATAATATAAAAATCAACCAAAATCTCTTTGTTTTTAAATTACTTGCGATCTCAAGTTTAAAACACCACATAACATATCACCGTAGATCTTTCCGATGGAATACTTCAGATGCCATCATCAAGGACAACAGCGCATCAAGCGCTAAAAATCCCAAACTTTTCCAAGCTTCTACAGGCATTTGGAGAATGGAGTATAACTCTGGCGAGTGATAGTAATTCCATTGGTTTCCATTGCTCATTAAATACGTTAACAAAATCTCAAAATGTTCAAATGGGTTAAAAAATTGTCTCCAACTTTCTTTAACTTCAAGAGCCTGTATATCATCTAGGATATTCCAATATAATTGTTCGTTAGTTGCCATATATTGGGAAAGCTCATAATCAGTTATATTGTAACTTCCGAGTATTTCTCTCTGGATTGAATGCGTAAATGAGTAGTGGGAATATAAGAGCAGAAGGAATACTGCAAAAGCGACTATTGGTGCTTTTCTTGAGGAAAACAGTGTGGATATTAAGAGACCAATTGAATACATGCTGAAAAGCATCAAAGCAAATATAAATATAAAACTCAAGCTAAAATCAGGTTGAACTCCAAAAACAAAACAGGATATATATGTTAGAGGGCACATTAGAAGGGACAGGAGCAGGAAATATAAAAATGTGGAAAAGGCTTTTTCAAGTACATATACTCGACGGGAGAGAGGTTTGCTTAGAAGTAATGTTACGGATTCTGTATTTATGCTCCGTGATCCCCAAACAATTACAAAGATAAGAAATACTAGATATGGAATATCTACTAAATAATTGAGGATAATCTTTGAATAATTCCAGTTATCAAAATAGATGGATCTTTTAACTCCCAAGAGAGCATTAAAATAAAGCAACAGGAAAATAACAAATCCTACTATTGGAGTTTTATCACGCACAGCCTTTTTGAGGAACAATTTGAGCATTTTGATCCCCTGCATGCAGATTTCAAAAATAAAAGTCTAAGGGGTAATATCTAAATGGCACGGTGGAATGTCTAATGGGCAGCTATCATTCCGATCACATGCTGTATCACATTCATAACATATATCCTGACCGCCGCATATGTCAAATACCCACCAGCATTCTGGAGATGGCTGGGCTTTTTGGCTCTTATTAAGTTTCTTGAACATGAGATCACCCCATTAGTCATTATCAACAGCACATTTATCAGACCAGCATACATCTATTGTACCACAATCATCCCAAAGGCAATTGTCAATCTTTATGCATATGTCAACTCCTGTGCATAGTGGTTTCACTTGATTTTTTATTTTATTCAGTTTCCTAAATGTCACCCGCATCACCTCCATTTGTTTTTGTTTTGGATTCATCGGCTTGTGCCTCATCCCTCACCCCGTGAAGGGGTGAGCGTGAAAAAGCCTTATCCAACCAATCCTCGTCAAGGTTTGAGTAGAGCCAAACGCCCCACTTAAACAACTCTTCCATATATGCACAGTGAAATTTATCAGGCTTGAAAATGTCGCCATTATAGTAGAAGTTGTTATAAATACATCCTCCTCCACAGTACATCCTTATTGGACAATCCTTACAGTAGGGTCTCTTGTCCACAGTAGAGTGAAGGATTTTTTGAATGAACTCGTTCTCCCACTTGAAGTCATCAACACTTCCAATAACAAAATTGCACATCCCAACAAATCTGTGACAGGGATAGATAGTTCCATCAGCCGAGACTCCAAAGTAAGTTCTCGCTACACCACAAGGATACGGTCTAACTGCCGTGAAGTATATGCTCCTCACTATATCTCTTAACTTAGTGTAAATTATTCCCTTTTCCTTGTAGTGTCTTAACTCGTCCTTTGCAATTTTTTCCAGAGCTTCCTTGATTATCGCAATGTGTTCTTCCGTGGACTTTTCGTTTATTGTTGCAACTTCCAAGTGGACACTTTTAAACCCGAAATCTACAAAAAAGCGGTAGATGTCATAATACCCTTCAAGCTGGCTTGGTAAGATTGTGGCCCTAACACTAACCTTAACTCCTTTTTCAAGCATTTTCTTGGCATTCTTTGAAACAACACCAAAAGTTCCAGCACCACTCCTCAAAGGTCTGTTATAATCCTGAATTTCCTTCGGGCCATCAAAACTCAATGTTACAGTGAAGTTATTCTCAAGGAAGAAGTCAATAACTTCATCGTTAATAAGATAACCATTTGTTGTTATGCTGAAGTTGACGGTTTTATTGTGATCCTTTGTCTTTTCTTTAGCGTAAGCAACGAGCTTTTGAATGAGTGGAAAGTTAAGCAAAGGCTCTCCACCAAAAAAACCTATATTGACAACCTGCTTTCCTTCCTTTATAAGAAGACCAATAGCTTTCTTCCCGGTTTCAAAATCCATCTTGACATTTGGGGTGTTATACGTACCCGTGTTACCATAACAGTAAACGCAGGCAAAATTGCAATCCTCCATAACATTTAAAGATAAGCTTGAGAGTTTTGATTTAATAATTCCAAGAGGAGGATTGGGTTTAGGTTTTTCTCCAAAAAAGATTTTGTTTAAAGTTTCATCAGCCTTAATCTCACTAATTAAAGCATCCCACTCACTCTCAGAATATTTCTTCACGAATTCTTCTTTGCCCCTACCCCAGCCAAATGTACCAACAGCGTTACAAAACTCATAAGTTTTTCTATCACTCTCAAAAATCACACCACTATGAGGATGAAGGAGAAAGTACTTACTTTCTACCATAAATGTATATATCTCAGATTTTCCATCATGGTTTATTAATACAATCATTTCTATCAATAAAAAATAGATTTTAATATTTATAAATTTTTTCCTAGTAGGGACATTGGAGCAAAAATATACGTGAAACCCTAGTTCCCACCGCCTGTGAAGTTGTATAATCTATCCAGATTCACAGCCAGAATTGCTCCCAAAATCTTAACAATCAAACCTCTCAAACTAACAGTCCAACTAGGTCTTAACAGGAAAGCATCCAGCTTAGAAAACAGAGTCTCAATCCTCCTGCGGAAATCAGACAAGTACTTGTAAAACTTCTTCTCCTCCAGATTACTAATCTGATTCTCCCGCTTCACTGGCGTGTAAACAACCCCAAACCGCCGGAACTCCTCCTCAAGTTCCCCACTCACGTAACCCTTATCCAAAAACAGGAAACAACCAGTGAACTTCTCAACAATCCCCCAGAACTTCTCCTTAACCACCGTAACATCATGCTTGTTCGCCGGATCAACAGACAGTAAAGCCAGCAAATTCCCATCAGAACAACACGTCAGCTTGTACCCGTAATAGAACTTTTTTTAGAAGGGATAAAACCAACTGCAGGTTTTTCAGTTATGATTTCTGAAGAGCCTCTCTTCTCCTTCCTGTTTTTTCTTGCAAGTTCTTTTGTCTCAACTGGTTTTGAGTCTATTATTCTGACGTACTCTTTAGCGTGTTTTCTGAATA
>JAGGWM010000016.1 GCA_021157445.1 Thermococcus sp.
CCTTTTGCCCCTTACATCAATGAGCTCGCTATCAGTAAGTTCTGCAACTTTTTCTGCTATCGCTTTTCTGTCCATCTGAGTTGATATTAAAGCGCCTTTTTTGATTTCAACCTTTAATATGCCGTCTTTCTTAAGCTGAGTGTTGATCTCGTCGATAACGCTATCATCTAAACCTCTCTTACCAACCCACGCCTTTGGCTCAATATCATAATATTTGGCCCTTATAGCTCTTCTCACCTTTCCAGGTAAGCGCTTTTCCATCTCTCTCACCCCAAGTAATCTCGCCCTTACTCACGGACGCGAAGTTTTTTAGGAGAAGGCCTTTTTAAACCTTGCTTAAGGCATTACACACTTTTGACCAAAAACCCTTATTAAGTTTTGGTCTTAACGTTACATTGGTGATAGCAATGAAAGTGCTCTTTCTAAGTGCAGATGGATTTGAGGATTTGGAGTTAATATATCCCCTCCACCGCATAAAAGAGGAAGGACATGAGGTATATGTGGCAAGCACCAAGAAAGATACAATAGTTGGAAAGCACGGATACTCTGTAAAGGTTGATTTGTTGTTCGATGAGGTTGATCCAGAAGAGTTTGACGCCCTTGTCTTGCCGGGAGGAAAGGCACCAGAGAGAGTTAGGATAAACCCAAAGGCAGTTGAAATTGCCAAAAAGATGTTCGAGGCCGGGAAGCCGGTGGCCAGCATATGCCACGGCCCACAAATACTCATCTCCGCTGGAGTCTTAAAGGGAAGAAAAGGAACGTGTGTCGTAACGATAAAAGATGACCTCATAAACGCAGGAGCAGAGTACATTGATAAAGAAGTCGTTGTAGACGGAAACTGGGTAAGCTCAAGACACCCCGGAGATTTGTATGCATGGATGAGGGAATTCGTGAAGCTTTTAAGGTGACTACCTTTTATCTTTCATTCTTTCTAGGCTAATCTACTATAAGTACTTATGAAATGAAAATCCTTTGATGAATATGGAAGAGAAATCAAAGCAAGTGCCCAAGAACTGCAGGATAAACTAAAGATGTGAATCAAAACTCCAAAATATTGAAAGGGGATCAGAAGACTTCTCTATCCCTGTTTTCTCCTCTGGTCAACTCAGCCCTGCCCTTCTTGAACATCTCCTCCATTCTCTTGTAGTACTCCATTGTTTCCTTGCTAACACTTGGACCGACTTTCTTGAGGGCCTCCTCAAAGTCTTTCATTGTAACCTTGACTTTCTGCCTAATCTCACTTGCCCTTTTACCCGGCTTGATTATTCCTTCGGCTATTGCCCTTCTCATTGCATTGAGTGCGGCTTCCCTTACTACCGCTTCAATGTCAGCTCCAGTGTATCCTTCGGTTCTTTTTGCGAGTTCTTCCAGGCTAACGTCACCCGCCAATGGAACCCTTCTCGTGTGAACCTTAAGAATCTCAAACCTCGCCCTCTCATCCGGAGCCGGAACCAAAATAAGCCTATCAAACCTACCAGGCCTCAACAAAGCAGGATCCAAAATATCAGGCCTATTCGTAGCAGCAACAACCACAACACCACTATTCTCCTCAATACCATCCATCTCAGTCAATAACTGGTTAATAAGCCTATCAGTAACCCTGTTAACATCTGTACCTCTTCTTGGGGCTATTGCATCTATTTCGTCAATGAAAACAACTGTAGGAGCAGCCTGCCTAGCTTTCCTGAATATCTCACGAATGTTCTTCTCACTCTCTCCAACCCACTTGCTAAGAACCTCTGGCCCACGAATGCCAATAAAGTTAGCCTCACTCTCCGTTGCTACAGCCTTTGCCAAGAGGGTCTTACCCGTTCCAGGCGGCCCATAGAGAAGAATGCCCTTGGGTGGTGTGATTCCCATAGCCATAAATGCCTCTGGATATTTGAGTGGCCATTCTACGGCTTCTCTTAACTCTTGCTTGATTTCCTCAAGACCTCCAATATCATCCCACCTAACGTTCGGAACCTCTATGAGAACCTCCCTAAGGGCCGAAGGCTCAACCATCTTCAAAGCTTCATAGAAGTCTCTTCTGGTTACTTTGAGCTCCTCAAGAACTTCCTTTGGAATGCTCTCTGCTTCAAAGTCTATTTTGCCTTCCTCAATAAGTCTTCTCAATGCTGCCATAGCGGCTTCTCTTGCCAGTGCGGCTAAGTCCGCTCCAACGAACCCGTGAGTCTTCTCCGCAAGCTCCTCAAGAAGAAGATCAATCAAACGATGCCTCACTTCTTCATAGAGTCTATCATCAATCTCTTTGAGGAGTTTCTTAATATCCTCGTCCTTGTCCGGTATTGCGTCTATTTTCTTAAGGGCCCTCTCGACAGGTTCTTTGAACCTATCATCCTGCTTAAGATCTTCAAGAAGTTTCTTAACATCTGCCCTTCTGAAGTCGGGTTCGATTGGCATTCCTCTTGTGTGGATTTGGAGTATTTCCTTTCTTCCCTGCTTGTCCGGAACGCCGACCTCAATCTCCCTATCAAACCTGCCCGGCCTCCTCAAAGCCGGATCAAGAGCATCAGGCCTATTAGTTGCCCCAATAACTATGACTTTCCCCCTGCTCTTCAAGCCATCCATCAAAGTGAGCAACTGAGCAACAACTCTTTTCTCAACTTCCCCCGTAACTTCTTCTCTTTTTGGAGCTATAGCATCAATCTCGTCAATGAAAATTATGCTTGGAGCATTTTCTTCAGCTTCTTTGAAGACTTCTCTCAGCCTTTCTTCACTTTCTCCGTAGTATTTGCTCATTATCTCCGGCCCGTTGATTGCAATAAAGTGAGCATTTGCTTCGTTGGCAACGGCTTTAGCAAGAAGCGTTTTTCCGGTTCCAGGCGGGCCATAAAGCAAAACACCCTTAGGCGGCTCGATGCCGAGCTTCTCAAAGACCTCTGGGTGCTTAAGCGGTAGCTCTATCATCTCTCTGATCTTTTGTATAACATCCTTGAGACCACCAATATCCTCGTAGGTAAC
>JAGGWM010000159.1 GCA_021157445.1 Thermococcus sp.
AGCTGATTTCTTTAAGTTTTAAGGCTCCCTCCAGAGCTGTTGCAACGCTTATTCCCCTACCTATGTAGAAGAAGTCTCTCTTAGCTACCAGCTCCTTGGCAAGAGATTTTATCTTGTCCTCATATCCAAGGGCTGCCTCAATGTATTTCGGAAGTTCCAAAAGTTCATCTTCGAGTTTTTTAAGATACTCCCCATCGGCAGTGTGAAGTATTTTAGCCAACGCTATTGCAAGCATTGTTAGAACCGTAAGCTGAGTTGTGTACGTCTTGGTTGCCGCCACCCCTATCTCTGGACCAGCGTGGGTATAAACTACAAGATCGCTCAATCTGGTTGCCATGCTTCCAACAACATTAACAATGCTGAGTACTTTTGCACCCTTTCTTTTAGCTAATCTTATTGCTGCCAAGGTATCAGCAGTTTCTCCGCTTTGTGTTATGGCTATTACAAGAGAATTTTTATCAACTATATTCTCAAACTCATACCTAAACTCACTTGCCTCCTCAACAAGGACAGATTTGTTTGCTAGTCTCTGCAGGAGATATTTCGCAGCAATTCCAGCATGATAGGAAGTCCCCATAGCCACAACAAATATCTTTTCGTACTTTGCTATCTCTCTCGCCACATGGTCTATTGTCTCCAGATTGCCATAGATTGCTTCTTTTACAGCCTTCGGTTGTTCGTGGATCTCTTTAAGCATAAAATGGGGATAACCCTGCTTTTCAGCCATCTCAAGAGTCCAATTGATTTCATGGATTTCTTTTTTCTTTTCAGCTCCAGTCTTAAGATCCTTCACTGCAAACGAGCCTTTGTTAACAACCGCATATTCTCCATCATCCAGAAACACAACCTTATTTGTGTAGGGCAGAAAAGCGGGGATATCAGAGGCAGCAAACATCTCTCCATTTCCAATTCCAAGAACTAGTGGACTTTCATTTCTGACGAAATATAGATGCTCCTTGTCTTCGGTATACATTATTCCGAGGGCAAATGATCCCCTAAGCTTCAACAACGCCCTGCGAAGGGCATCTTCAAAAGTTGGTGAGTCCTTCAAAAACTCTTCAATTAGATGGGCTATTATCTCCGTATCCGTCTCGCTCTTGAATTTATGCCCCTTTTTTTCAAGCTCACTTCTAAGCTCGAGGTAGTTCTCAATTATTCCGTTATGAACAACTGCTATTTTTCCCGTGCAGTCGGTATGAGGATGAGCGTTGATGTCATTAGGAATTCCATGGGTTGCCCACCTAGTATGACCAATACCCCTGTTGCCGGGCATTTCATAAAGTTTGAGCTTTTCTTTAAGTTCATCTATCTTCCCGGCTCCTTTTTTTATGAAAAGCTCTCCTTTTTCCGTTACAATCCCAACTGAATCATATCCTCTGTACTCCAATCTTTTAAGGCCATCTACAAGGATTTTAGCGGCTTTTTTATCTCCGATGTAGCCTATTATACCGCACATTGCGCTGCCTCCGCTCTTTGTACTGTAAATCGTAATGGCTTAAACTAATTAAAAGGATTTCCATAAAACTGTTATCGCAATCGTTGTATTCTTCACTCTATTTCCCCATTTCTTTTGAAATATTGTTCAAAACGATTTCTTTTGGTTTTTGAAGTCTGCAATGAGAGCCAAGCACCTGAGAAAAGGTAATGACAGAAGGGAGATTTCCAAAAAACCTATATATCCAAAGCAACCCTAATATTTTGGGTGGGTTAATGGATAAAAAGCTGGATGAATTCATAAATGGTTCCATTAAAATAAGAGGTGAAAATAAAAGTAAGGTTTCCAAGAAAAAGAGACTTAAATCAACCAAATTGGATAGGTTTTTACCCGATGAACACATAAATTATTTTAAAGCCCTTCGCATTGGCTCAAAAAGAATTCAAAGAATAAAAATAGTTGAGATTCGGGATGACTAATCAAGGGGTTCTGCTATTATTGCTTTGTCTTTAAATTTGAATAAATAGGCTCTTTTTTCTCCACTCAGGCCTTGTTCAATTCTCTTCCTGAACTTCCAGTAATCTTTGTCAGGGATTGAGATTTTTAGGGTAACTCTGCCGTATTTCTCTTTCTTTAGGAAGTCGTTTATTTTAACTGGATGGAAACTAAGCACCTTTCTCACGATGTAGCGCCTCTTGAAGTACTCGCTCTTAACCTCCTCATTGCTTGTTGCAATAGTCCTCCGCTTTTCCCGAAGGAGCATCCATAAGGTACCTCCCACCGCATGGAAAAGTTCGTTTATTAGATCGGCATAATCCACACTCTGCGGGATTTCGTATAAGTATTCTCTTACCTCCTTACTCCACTCGACTATATTCTCAAGATTAGGATTGCTTTCAAGTCTGACTCCCTTGGGGAGCATAACCGCAGAACGTTCTGCTTTTGCTAATGGCTCAAAATAAAAAGTTAGCCTATTCAGTATTCCATAAAGATCTATGTACTCAAACTCCCCTTTCCACGGGACCCTTTCTCTCCTTATCTGGGGAGGAAGGTCAAAGATAAACGCATCTGTCTTATGCTTGTAAGCTTCATGAACTTCAAGGGGACTTGGCAAAAGATCTTCGAGCCTTCTTTCGGGCATTTCTGGAGGCCTTGCCGGATCGGAGAATATTACTTCAG
>JAGGWM010000011.1 GCA_021157445.1 Thermococcus sp.
AAGGAAGGCCATAGGGTTGCGGTAGCCCTTTTGCCTCCGGCAAACTTTAGAGGAATAACGAGTGAGGGAATGTTCCTGGGAGCGGGAGAAGGTGTTTTAAAGGACGTGAAAGGTGAAATCGGGGGTCTTCCAAAAGGAATCCCACTGGAGGCTCTAAAGGAAACAAGAAACTTGGTTGAGTCATTTTTGAAGAGTTGAGTTTTATATCGATTTTATTAGTTTTGCTTTTTGAACTTTTGAAAATTTTCATCGGTAACGGTTACCAAGGCATATAAATGAAGAAAGACTTTCGGTTGTTGGAGTGCACAAAAACCTATAAACCCCAAGCTGGAAAATATAGTGGTGCTAGGGATGGTGAGTTCACATTTCAAAAATCTCCTTCTTGAGCTGGGTATCAGTAGGGAGCGTATTGAAATACTGGAAAGTAAAGGAGGCATCGTGGAGGATGAGTTCGAAGGAATAGGGTACCTTAGATTTAAAGATTCTGCCGGGAGCTTAAGGAGGGGAACTGTGGTTTTTGACTCCCACAATATAATACTCGGCTTTCCACATATAAAGAGGGTAGTTCATCTGGAAAACGGAATAAAAAAGGTATTCAAGAGAAAACCGTTCTATGTGGAGGAAAAAGTTGACGGATACAACGTAAGAGTTGCCCAGATTGAGGGCAGAGTTTTTGCCTTTACCAGGGGCGGTTTTGTATGCCCTTTCACTACGGAACGAATTGAAGATTTTGTTAATATGGAATTCTTTAAAGATTATCCGAACTTGGTTCTTTGTGGAGAAATGGCGGGGCCGGAAAGCCCGTACCTCGTTGAAGGGCCGCCCTATGTAAAGGAGGACATAGAGTTCTTTCTTTTTGATATTCAAGAAAAGAGGACTGGGAAGTCTCTTGCTGTAGAGGAAAGACTCAAGATCGCGGAAGAATACGGAATTCCGAGTGTTGAGGTGTTTGGGGTATATGACGCATCAAAAATTGATGACCTCAGAGAGCTCGTAGAAAGGCTAAGTAGGGAAAAGAGAGAAGGAATAGTAATGAAAAGCCCTGATATGAAAAAAATTGTAAAGTATGTGACTCCCTATGCGAATGTTAACGACATCAAAATTGGCGCAAGAATATTTTTTGATCTTCCACATGGATACTTTATGCAGAGGATAAAGCGGCTTGCTTTTTATCTGGCCGAAAGGAGAATAAGGGATGAGGAATTTGAAAAATATGCAAGTGCTTTGGGAAGGGCCCTTCTGGAGCCCTTTGTGGAAAGCATATGGGATGTCATTGCTGGAGAAGAAATAGCAGAGGTTTTTACGGTGAGAGTAAAGCACGTAGAAACAGCCTATAAGATGGTATCTCACTTTGAACGTCTAGGACTAAAGATCCACATAGAGGATATAGAGGAAATGCCTCAAGGATACTGGAGGATTACATTTAAGCGAGTTTACCCGGATGCTACAAGGGAAATTAGGGAGCTTTGGAGTGGACATCCTTTTGTCGATTAGCCTAAAGTTTTTATATTTTTGCCATTAAATCGAAAACAGAGGTGAAAAGATGGATTGGAAGCGAGGTGCATATCCGGAATTTAAAATTGAGGATGCTGTTGCCGTGCTTTTCTTATTGAAAACACCCAAAGGACGGAAACAGATTTCTGAAGAGTTAAATCTCGGAGAGGGAACTGTTAGAACGCTTTTAAAGAAACTTTCTTCAATTGGGTTGGTTGAATCCCAGCAAAAAGGACACTCCTTGAGCAAAAAAGGCGTCGAGATCGTCAGGGAAATATCAAAACTGTTCTCGGAACCTTTAGAGATAACTCCTCTCGAGGGTTTTGTGACATATGCACTTATTGTGAAAAATCCCCCGGAGTTTAAGAGCATAGAGCTCAGAGATGAGGCAATTCGTTTTTTTGCGAGGGGCGCCATGATTCTAGTAGTCCAAAACAATGAAATAGTTTTTCCAGAAGATGAAAGGGCTCTAAAGGAAACTCTCCCTGAACTTTCCGAGGATCTTAAAAAGCTTCCTGCTGGAAATGGCGATCTTGTAATTGTTACATGGGCCAACACCAAAGCCGATGCCTTGAAAAGTTTAATCCATGTTGCGTTGACCTTAAAAGGAGAACTGCTACCAGAAGAAATCAAAAAGCTTGTTGAATGAGGTGCTAGTGATGAAGATAAAACACCCCATCAGCAAAAAAGAAGTCAAGAAAATAATAGGCGAGATGGCTAAAATATTTGGAGAAGAAGTTGCCGGGAAGTTAATATCAAAGAAGGATCATGTTTTGGTGGGTGAATTTGACAAAACTACACAGATTTTATTTATCAATGGAAAGCCCCGTTTTATACGGCGAGAAGGGCTTATATTTCCTCTTGTGATAACTTTATACGAGCTTTCCGACAAGGAAGACTTGAGGAAATGGAAGCGCAGAGTTGTTGTAGATCAGGGAGCAGTACCGTATATATTAAACGGTGCCGATGTGATGGCCCCGGGCATAGTGGATGCAGATGAGGGGATAAAAGAGGGCGATTTTGTGTTTGTGGTGGAAGAAGAGTATGGAAGGCCATTGGCAATTGGGATTGCATTGATGGACGGAAAAACTATGAAAGAAAAAACGAAGGGAAAGGCCGTAAAAATAATACACCATGCAAAAGATAAAATTTGGGAGTTGACTGCAGTATGAGTGAAAAGAAAAAGATAAGAGTTGTTGTTGGAGGTGTTTTTGATATTCTCCATGTGGGGCATATCCACTTTCTGAAAAAGGCAAAAGAGCTGGGAGATGAGCTCATAGTAATAGTTGCTCACGATGAAACGGTAAAAGAAAGAAAAGGCAGGCCACCAATAAACTCTATGTACGAAAGGGCTGAGCTGTTAAAAGCGCTCAAGATGGTGGATGAGGTTGTAATCGGGGAACCGGACCACATAAGCTTTGAACTCGTTAAAAAGCTTAAACCAGACGTCATTGCCCTTGGACCCGATCAAAACTTTGATTTATGTGCCCTTAGGGAAGAACTCAGAAAACACGGTATTGAAGCGGAAGTCATTAGAATACCCTACGCATACAAAACAGATGTGGCCAAGACAAGCAAAATAATTCAAAAAATAGTGGAGATATTTTGCGAGTGATTTTAGCAAGTTCTGATTTTAACCCTTTGATGATTATAAAGGGTAAAGGATTTAACTTAAGTCGTAATCTACGGCTCCCCTTACAATCCTCTCAATTTCGGGGTTGACAATCACGTTGGCCTTTTTCTTTCCTGAAACCTCATCGAATAGGCTTTCAATTTCTGAATCCTTGTTTATTCTTCTGTTTATTGGGTTTGAGATTATCACGTTGTCATCTGTTGTTAATGCGTTAACATCACTGCTGAGGATGTGTGGGGATTTTACTCCAGTCATTATCACCATTGCCCTAACTACTTTCCCAAGCTCTTTGTCTATTCTTGCTCCCCATTTTATCTCCGACTTTGCTCCAAGCTTCTCATACACAATCTGCATGGCATCGTTTATCTCTCCGAGGCTGACATCCGGACCAACGGTAAAGTGCACCAGGGCAGCTTCCCCACTTCCAAACTCCACTTCAAGCATTTTATTGTTTAAGGCATTGTTTATGGCATCAACAGCTCTCTTGTTTGAGTCACTTTCCCCTATCCCAATTAACGCAGCTCCACCATTTTTCATGACGCTATAGACATCTGCAAAGTCTATATTTACCATGGAGGGGAGCATTATTGTTTCTGTTATGCCCTTAACCATTCTCGCTATTATCTCATCGGCAAATCTAAAAGCTGCACTAATTGGAAGCTTGGGCACTAATTCAAGAAGCTTATCATTTTCTATTATTACAACCGTGTCAGAATACTTCAGAAGGGCTTGTATACCAGCCTTTGCTTTTTCAATTCTCCTTGTTCCCTCATTTTTGAAAGGATAAGTAACAACACTCACAACAAGAGGTTCTTGAATTCTTCCGGAGTTTCTTGCCTCCTCCTTTATTACCCTAGCAACAACAGGTGCCGCCCCCGTCCCGGTTCCATTACCCATACCAGCGGTTATGAACACGAGATCCACATCCCTAACAGCCTCTGCTATCTCGTCCCTACTAGCTTCTGCAGCTAAATAACCAATTCTTGGATTTCCACCTGAGCCCTTTCCATGGGTAATGTTCTTTCCGAGGAGGATTCTTTTATGAGCCTTGGTTCTTGAAAGATGCTGTGCATCGGTATTCATGGCTATTAATTCTGCTCCCTCAACCCCCAGTTCGTACAGCCTTGTTATTGTATTATTTCCGGAACCTCCAACACCTATGATTGCTATCTTAATGAAGGATTTAGAGGTTTCCAGATCGCTGAGAGCTTCTTGTGTTTTGTTACCGTTGTTACCCATATCTAAATCAATACCAGCTTGCTCTAGCAGTTTAAACACCATCTCAATTCCCCCCAATATTATTATTCAACCACGTACTCTGGGAGTTCCTTTCCTTCTGCCTCTGTTGTGTACAACTCCTTCTTTATGAGCTCCCTGATAGCTTCTCGAATTGCTTCACTTCTGTTGGGATACACTCCTCTTTTGACTAAGACATCAAGAGCATTTATGAGTCCCTGCGGCAACTGAACACTAATGATCCTCATCTTTGCCATTCTGCCCACCACTACATGGGTGTTATCTAAAGTGTGTCTAGTTTTAATTAGTTAAATACTTTTTGCCTCTGCTTTAATATTGAAGTATTATTAATTTCAAAAATTTTTAAAAAAATTACGGAATAACTAAAATATTTTTATCCAGTGCCCAATTCTGTATAAGCAAAAAATTTAATAAACAGCAAAGCAATAAGCTTGGGGAGATAAAATGAAGGTATTAAACTACGGCACAATTAAGATCGCAGTTGCAAAGATCCTACTCGAAGATACCTCAAATATTTTTGAAATCCTCCCAAATAATGTCCAGATATTAAACATAAAATGTTGGGAGCAAGCAGTCTTTTCTGCGATATTGGCCCTAAAATCATTTGAAAGGAATACAAATAAAGCAAAAACGATCAGGGGTGAGATACTTCTTAGGGCAAGTGGGACACTTCAGATCAAAGATGCTATTAAAGCTGTCGGAGCAAAAAAGGGCGAGAACTTCATAGTGGCATTTGGGGGGGAGGCAGAAAAAGGTCTCCAGGAGGTGCTCTCGAAGATACCTGCGGAAGAAATTCCATTCAAAAACTGTGAGAAAGAAGAGGTGAAGAAACTCCTTGAAAAGGCTGCTTTAGTTGATGTCTTCTGATGGTGGCTTAATTCCGTATCTCTTGTTAAAATTTCGAAGAATTTTTATGATTTATGCTCAATTTTGGAACTTTTCTCTCGATAAATTTATAAGAATTTGACCTCACTCATAAATGCTCCTGGAGGGATGAATCATGCGTTATAAAAAGCATAAGTATTTCGTTGCAGGTCGTATAAACCTTATTCAGAGATCAAAGATTAGAGAACTTTTTGAAAGAGCATCAAAGATGGAGAACGTTATTTCCCTCGGAATAGGCGAACCAGACTTCGACACCCCCCAAAATATAAAGGAAGCTGCAAAAAGAGCCCTTGATGAGGGATGGACTCACTACACACCAAACGCAGGAATCCCGGAGCTTAGAGATGCTGTTTCAGATTACTATAAAGCTCACTATAACCTAGAGGTTCCAGCAGAAAGAGTAATCATAACGGCTGGGGCTTATGAAGCAACTTATTTGGCCTTTGAAACCCTGCTGGAAGACAGCGACGAGGTAATAATCCCTGATCCAGCTTTTGTATGTTATGTTGAAGACGCAAAAATTGCAGAAGCAAAGCCCGTTAGGTTGCCTTTAAGGGAGGAAAATGGCTTTCAGCCAGATCCGGATGAACTTCTTGAGCTTATAACCAAAAGAACGAGGATGATTGTGATTAATTATCCAAACAATCCCACCGGGGCTACATTGGATGAAGAGGTTGCAAAGGCTATCGCGGATATTGCCCAAGACTATAACATTTACATTCTCAGCGATGAGCCGTATGAGCACTTTCTCTACGATGGGGCAAAACATGTGCCGATGATGAAATACGCTCCGGACAATACAATCTTGGCAAACAGTTTTTCAAAAACTTTTGCAATGACTGGATGGCGCTTGGGCTTTGCAGTGGCTCCAGAAGAGATAATAAGGGATATGATAAAGCTTCACGCTTACATCATTGGAAACGTTGCCTCTTTTGTCCAGGTTGCTGGAGTTGCAGCCCTTAGGGAAGAGGCAAGCTGGAAAGCCGTGGAAGAGATGCGCAGGGAATATGCAGAGAGAAGAAAACTTGTCTTGGATTACTTAAGAGAAATTCCCTATATAAAGGCGTTTGAGCCCAAGGGGGCATTCTACATCTTTGCCAATATAAAGGACACTGGAATGAAAAGCGAGGAATTTGCAGAATGGCTTTTAGAGAAGGCTAGAGTGGTTGTTATTCCGGGAACGGCCTTTGGGCCCAATGGTGAGGGGTACATCAGAATAAGCTATGCAACAAAGAAAGAAAAGCTTGTAGAGGCCATGGAAAGAATGAAAAAAGCTCTTGAGGAGCTTTAATTTTTATATTCCTTTTGAGGTGATAATGTGAAGGAAGTCCTTTATGTCTTTGTTGCAATATTCCTTGCAGAATTAGGAGACAAGACTCAGTTGGCTACAATGGCCTTTGCTTCTAAGTACGGATGGATTAAGGCCTTTTTGGGAGCAATTTTTGGTTTAGCGTTGGTTAATTTGATTGGGGCTTTTTTAGGAGAAAAAATAGGCGACGCCTTGCCTCTTGAGATTATTCACAAGGCGGCTGGCATTTTGTTCATTATCTTCGGAGTGCTGATGTTCTTTGGAAAGCTGTGAGGTGGTAAATATGAAACCCTGGAAATCCGTGATATTGAATACACTGGTCATGACCGCAGGATTTGGAACTCTGAGCATGATGAGCGTTGCAAAACCGGACATAATCTCTCACTTTGGAATAAGTGCTGAGGCCTATGACCTTCAGCATGTAGCATATGTATTTGGTCTTTTTATAGCGTTCTTGCTTGGGCATACGAGACTTTATGAAGGAAGCTTCAAGAGAAGTGTTGCTATAGCTCTAAGCTTTGCTGCGATCCCCCAAGCTTTAATACCTTACGTAGGGAACTGGCATCTGGTTGTCTTTCTTAGGTTTATTCAGGGTTTCGTTGTGAGCTTAGTTCCTCTGTTCAGCACGCAAATAGCCAATTACTTTGTGGCAGAACGGCCGTTTGCTAAAGGTGTTATCCTTTCGGGTATATTCTGGGGAGGGGTTTTTGGCTCAATGAGCGCCAAATATCTGGTAAGTGCCTTTGGGTGGAAGATGGCTTTCTTAATAACGGTTGTTATAATGTACGTCGTTCTTTTGATGTGGTGGCTCTTTACAGAGGACTTTGATATAATTCACAAGAAAGAAGGCGGAGAAAAAGTAAACATATGGAAGATGAAGTTTACCTGGGTGCTTGGATTTACTTTCTTCCCCGCGCTGTGGGTTATCTTCACAATAGTTGGTTTTTCATCCTCCTTAGGATACGAAGCCGGGTGGAGCAAAGATCAAGTGGCTACTTTAAGCACGAATCTCAACATATCAAAAGCCCTCTGGTCAATAGTTATGGGATTTGTTGGCTTCCAGCTTTCCAAGAAAAACCCAAGTCCAAGGGGTCTCTTTAAGGCCATCATTCAGGTTATGATGCTCTCCTATGCAGTGGCGTTTATCGGATTGGGCATTTATTCCAAGGCAATGCTCGGGGGGAATTACTCGCTAGCATTAGCCTCGGTGTGGCTGATTGGTGCTCTCCAAGGCACTGGACCAGCGTTCTGGACTTCTGCACCTGCAACTTATCCAAAAAGCATTTATCCTAGGGCATCCTTTGCCCTGGGATTGATATCCAACTCGGCAAATGCAATTGCTCCTTCTATAACAGAAGCCCTAGCAAGGCACAGCGAAGCATTAGCACTTGCAGAGCTTGCGTTTATGCCAATATTAGGAATATTGACTTTAATAGCAGTGTCGAGAATGAAGTTGCCGGTGGAGGAACTTGGGGATGAAACTTAAGCCTGTTGTCTCTCTCTTCTTTTTCTTAATGGGAACCTATTTTGCAGGAATGGGTGTGTTGAGTTCTAATGAAAGATCAACTTCAGTTGGGTTTTTTATAATTGCCTTAATCCACTTCTTTGTTTTATTGGGGATTCTGCTAAGCAAAGAGTTTGTTATTCAAATCGGAACATACATAACGCTTCTGGATCTTATTTTTGGTATACTGTGGGTGTTAGTAAGTTTTGAACCTGCATCTGCCAGCCTGACGTTTTTAGCTGCAATTTCCCTTGTGCTGATAACCAGCGACGAATTTAAAAATGAGATAAAGTTTGGTTATTAGTGAGGGTAATGAAAGGAAAAGGTTACATAACAAAGGTAAGTCCAGATGGTTATGGGGTGTTAAAACTCGAGAAGGAGATTTACATTCCTTACACTGTTATCGGAGATTTTGTGAAGGTTAAGAAAACATTTAGGAGGTTTGGACGTTTAATTGCAAGGGACTTTGAAATTCTTGAGGAATCTCCCCTGAGACAAAATCCCAAATGTCCACATTTCTCAAAATGCGGGGGCTGTTCTTGGCAGCATATAAAGTACAAAGAGCAGTTAAATCTTAAGAGGAGAATCTTCGAAGAGATAACCGGGATCGAGATTCCAATAAAAGGTTCTCCCAAACTTTGGGGTTTCAGAAATACCAGCAATTTTATTGTTTCAACTGATGGTATCGGATTTAAGCAAAGGAACTCTCAAAGCATTGCTAACATTAGGCACTGTCCCGTTTTTTCCAACCGCACTTCGGAATTCATAAAGGCTTTAAAGGGCTTTGTGGATGAGGAAGGACTCTATCCTTGGGATCCGAGAAAGAAAAGAGGCGATATTCACTACCTTTCCATTAGGGAGGGGAAGTTCACTGGGGAGATCATGGTGAATGTAATTTCACACCATGAAGAAGTTCCGCAAAGCTTCTTGGATTATTTTGAGTTTGCAAATTCCCTTTATTGGAGCTTTAAAGAAGACCCAAGAGATGACCCCAGAGGCACGCCGAAACTTGTAGGTGGTTCACCCTTTATAAGGGAAAAAATTGAAGGGGTTATCTACCTGATACATCCAAACAGCTTTTTCCAGACAAATTCTTATGCTCTTCCTATCCTTTTAAGATGGGTTTTAAATTTTGCTGAAGGAGGTAAGATTCTTGACCTCTATTCTGGTGTGGGAACTTTTGGAGTGTTTTTAGCAAAAGAAGGGTTTAAAGTTGATGGGGTTGACGTGAATCCCTTCGCAGTCGATATGGCCAATAAAAATGCCGAGATAAATGGTGTAGATGCATCTTTTTTTGTAAAGGACGCTGAATCTTTCCCTGTGGGGGATTATGATACAGTTATTGTTGACCCACCGCGTAGAGGATTAAAAGAGGCTGTAAAAAGCCTAAAAAAGGAGAGACCGGAAAACATCGTTTATGTCTCATGCAATCCTCAGGCATTTAGCAGAGATTATTCTCACCTGAGAGACATTTATAGAGTGGAGGATGCTATTTTAATTGATATGTTTCCGCATACTCCCCATGTAGAGGCTATTATAAAGCTCAAGCGACGTTAATTTTCTTTATAAATTCCTCCGTACTTCTGGGGATTCTTACTCTGACGTAGCTGTTGTCAAGATTCATAAATTCGCCACCAGGCACTGTTAAAATCCCTCTGCTGAGGAAATATTGATAAGTATTATCTCTTCCACCACAGAGGAATATTGGCGTAGATTTGTCGGTTTTTGCGATGTGAAAGTTTTTATTTAGTGCTCTCATGAGCTTCTCCTTGTTTTTCCTTGTTTGTTCCACAGTTTTTCTTAGAAAGTCTTTGTCTTCAAGAGCCTTTAACCACTTCAACCACTCTACTAGAGCATCCAAAAGGGTTGTACGCGAGGGAACAATCTAGGTATTCCCCTTTGGCAGGTCCTTTCCATAGTCTTTGCCCATGTTCTTAACGTTTTCAGGAGCATCTGTGTCACCAAAAATAAAAATTAGGGGGTGGGAGCCTTTGAAAGCCTGCAAAGAGCCCATATCAGCGGCCCATAGACTATTAATACTACAAATAGGGCTATCATGTAGACCGCGTCCATTTGATCACCCCAGCAGGAATTGTGAAATGTATATAACCGCTATCACTATCGGGTACAGGAACTTCACCCACGGCTTCCAGAGCTCTGGCATCTCTATAAGGGCTCCTTTCTTGAGTTCCTCGTATGCCTTGTCCACTCCAAGTTTTATCAGGGCTAAAGCAGCTATCAAAGCTCCTAATGGACCTATGTAAACCGTCGAGATGTTGATTAGCCAGTCGAAGTAAGATGGGTTCACTGCAGAAGGTGCTCCTACTAAGAATGTTAAAAGTCCCAAAAGGATTGAAGCGTTTCTTCTGCTCATCTCAAGCTTTGTGATAGCCGAATCTACGTAAACTTCGAGCATTGAGACCGTTGAAGAGAGTCCAGCGAATATTAACAGAAGGAAGAACAATGCTCCAAAGAACATTCCCCCGGGCATTTTCTGAAAGACCATTGGCAATGTTACAAATACCAAACCCGGACCGGCTGTAGGCTCAAGACCAAATGAAAAAACTGCAGGAAATATTAAAAATCCTGCTGTAACGGCCACTGCTGTATCTCCAAAAGCCGTTGCTACTGCCGATAATGGAATATCGTCTTCCTCTTTTAGGTAGCTCCCGTAAACTACCATCGTCGTTCCCAAGACGCTTAGAGAGAAGAACATCTGGGATAGGGCTATCATCCAGGTTTTTCCGCTCATCACTTTACTCCAGTTTGGGAGGAGGTAGAATTTTAGACCCTCATATGCGTTTGGCAATGTAACGCTCCTTATCGTTAATATCACCAAAAGCACAAACAAAGCAGGCATCATGACTTTATTGGCCCTTTCAATTCCCTTCTGGACTCCCATAGCTACTATAGCTACCGTTATTGCTATCATGATAAACTGCCATAAAATGGCCTCTTTGCTGAATGCTAAGCTGTCGAAGAATGCTCCCGGATTAACTCTTGTTAGTTCTCCGGTAAGGGATGTTATGAAGTATCTGAGTATCCAGCCAAGCACCAAGGAATAAAAGGCAAATATCATAACCATTATCCCATTCACAAGTATTCCAAGGTACTTTCCCCCTGGCAGTGTTTTGGCGAACGCTTCTATCGGCCCTCCTTTGGTAGCTCTTCCCAAAGTCCACTCCACTGTAAGTCCAACTACCCCCACCGCAAAAAGTAATACCAAGTATGGAAGAAGGAATGCTGCTCCACCGTAGAGACCTGCTCTCATTGGAAACATCCAAATGTTCCCCAGCCCTACTGCACTTCCTATAGCTGCTGCAACAAACCCTACTCTACTTCCCCAGGTTTCTCTTCCCACAAACTACACCCCCAAAAAGTTTTATCGAATCAGCACCAAAAACAATCCCTACCTTGGATTAACAATAGAATAGGGTTACCAGCCATATCCCCAAAAACACTCACTCCTGAACATCATAGGGCATCAACGCATTAAATGTTCTTCCATTATAAAAATTTTTTCCGGTTTTGTTAGTCATTATGCCAAAAGAGTTTGAAATTTGAAGAGAATTTTAGTCATCATTATGGAAGTATGCACTCGGAAGGGACAAATTTACCTATAAAAAGTTTTGGTTTTGTGGATTGTGCCATTTTAGGCGTTCAATTGCTGTTAAAAAGAATAGAAAAAGAAGTTATTTAAACTTTCTCAATGCCATTTCAGCTGCAACTGTAATAGGGTCTATTGTGGGACTTATTGGAGGAGCATAGGCAGTTTCTCCATAGGCTATATCTTCCACAGTGGCTCCTTTTTGAGCGGCAAAGCTTAGAGCCATTATTCTGCCCCACACTCTCTCTCCGCCGACTATTTGGCCTCCTATTAGCTTTCTATCTTCTTTCCTAAAGATCAGTTTCACAGTTATTGGCTTTCCTCCAGGATAGTATTCCGGTTTTGTTGAACCCTTAAATTTGCCCACGACAACCTCAATCTCTTCTTTCTTTGCCCTCTCTTGAGTTATTCCAAACGTTCCAATTTCTAGGTCAAAGAGTTCAGTTATGGCGGTGTTGAAAACCGGTCTGAACTTTACATCTTTCCCAAAAACGTTTTCCGCTGCTACCTTTGCCATTCTAACTGCCGTGGTGCCCAGTTGGCTTAGAATTCTATTTCCTGTAACAGCATCGAAGACTTCGGCACAATCTCCGATGGCATATATATCAGGATCGCTTGTTCTTAGGTATTCATCGACAACAATGCCTCTGTTAACCTCCAATCCAGCTTTACGCGCAAGATCAACATTAGCCCTTACACCGGTTGCCACGAGAACAAGGTCTGCTTTAATCTCTTCTTCCCCTATCTTAACCCCTTCCACTGGGTTTCCAAGGATTTCACTTACTGCAACACCGAATTTAAACTCTATTCCCTTTTCCTCAAGATAGGACTGGACTATTGAGGCAATGTCCTTATCCAGCATTGTTGGGAGCAAATGCTCAAGGAGTTCGACAACAACAACTTCCAGTCCAAGCTCTCTAAATGCCACCGCCCCCTCAAGCCCTATCAATCCCGCTCCAATTACAACTGCTTTTTTTGGTTTTCTCTCTTCAAGATATGCCTGGATTTTCTTTACGTCATCCATTGTCTTTAAGGTAAAAACTCCATCATTTTCCACGCCCTTTATCGGAGGGACAAATGCTTTAGAGCCAGTGGCGAGGATAAGCTTATCATAAGGCACTTCTCCTTTATCCGTAATCACGACCTTTCTTTTCCTGTTGATCTCTTTTGCCTCAGTGTCCAGCATCATCTGAATTTTTTGCTTTTCGTAGAACTCATTCGGGAATACAATGATGTCTTCCAGCTTTGGAATCTTTCCGCTTAAGACAAAGGGCAGTGCACAGGGAGAATACTGCATTGTTTTTTCTTTCCCTATCACAATTATTTCCGCTTTTCTATCGAGCTTTCTTGCAAAGAGTGCAAAATTACTTCCAGCTGTTCCAGAACCAATAACTACTATTCTCATGCTAATCACCATATGATAAAAAGCTGAATAATATAAAAAAATTGCGAACTCAAGGTTCAACCAAGGTCCCCTTGTGCCTGCCCTTTATTGCATCGAAAAGGTTTCTTGCGTCATCTTTGCCAATGATTAGGGTTCTTATTTTGCCTCTTTGAATAAATTTGGCAGCTAGGGGATCGACGATACCACTTCCTCCCGCTTTGCTTTCACTCTGCATAGCTATCTCTACAAGCTTTTCAGTTGAAATCTTCTCCAGCTTCTTTGCGTTTGGATTCTTTTTGGGATCACTATCGTAAACGCCATCAACGTTTGTTATAACCACCAACAAATCTGCTTGGAGATATTCGGCTAAGAGGGCGGCAACTGCATCCGTCGTATGACCTGGATGCGTTCCACCCATTATTGGTATTTTCTTGAGTTGCATTACTTCCCATGCTTTTCTAAAATCACTTACCACAAATGGATACGCTTTCTCTCTGAGTGCCGCTATTAGGAGCATTGCATTGGCCCTTGTTATATGTATCCCGATGTAGTCTTTGAAAGTTTCATTTGGAGTAAAAGCCTTCGCTGCGTGGATGTATTCCCTTGCTACTTTTCCTCCCCCGACGACCACGGCTACCTCATGATCTTCGCTGATTTTTGTCAGTTGATAGGCAATCTCCTCTATGAATTCAACATCAGGTCTATCGGGAACCAGAACAGAGCCTCCGATATCGAACACTATCCTCATGATAACCCTCCCTAAGTAGGGGTTGTTTGCTTTATAACGTTTTCCAAAATTAAAATAAAAGGTCAGAACTCAAAAAATCCCTTCCACTTGATAAGGCCGAGCAGGAACTTGTGGGGAAGTTTGTCGTGGTATGGATAAACTCTAACGGCATAATGCCAGCAAGGATGACCAAGATTTTTGAGTGCGTTTCCTTCATAGCGATAAAGCCATCTGCTGTCTCCGAGGTTTTGAGGATGCTTGAGCTCTATAACATATGGCTTTTCTATGGCATACCCTTCCGCTTTGACCCCATAGTAAATCTCAACCTTGACGTCTTCTGGGCTTAGGCCATCTAGATTTACTATGACCTCAACCCCGGCGGCATCGTGAGTTACAATACGCTCTATCTCTACATTATTCCAGGAGCTGAAGATTTTTGCTTTCCAAGATGCAATTTCCCTTGCTGCTTTAAAGCTGTCTCTCTTGAGAAGAATCGCATTTGTCAAGGCTTTTGAGTAGAACTTCTCAACATATTCTTTCACCATTCTGTGAGTGCTGAACCTAGGTGCAATGCTCTTTATGCTTTCTTTCATCATGTAAATCCATTTTGCCCTGTTCTCATAGTATGTTGGGATCACCTCATTTTCGAGGAGGTCATAGAGACTCTGAGCATCCCTAATGTCATCTTTCTCTGTTTCTGGTTCAAAGCTTTCATCTCCTATGACCCATCCGTTTTTACCGTTGTAGCCTTCAACCCACCATCCATCATATACGCTTAGGTTTAGAACACCGTTTAAGCCTGCTTTCATTCCACTCGTTCCACTGGCCTCTAAAGGTCTTCTTGGATTGTTAAGCCATACATCAACTCCCGCCACCATAGCCCTTGCGGACCCCATATCGTAGTTCTCAAACACTATGATTTTGTTCTTAAACTCGGGCATCCGAGAGACTTCGTAGACTCTCTTAAGGAACTCCTTACCCGCTTCGTCCATTGGGTGAGCCTTTCCACCAAAGATTATGTAGACTGGCCTTTCTGGATTGTTCACTATCTTCTTAAGCCTCTCCAAATCGGTTAAAATTAGCGTTGCCCTTTTATATGTAGCAAAACGTCTTGCAAAGCCTATTATGAGGGCATTTTCATCTATCTCGGGCAGAGGTTCGTCAATTCCAAGACGTTCATTCCTTTCCTCTATCTTCCTTTTGATGAGCTCTATGAACTCTCTCTTCGCCTTTAAATGGGCCCCCCAAAGTTCCTCATCTGGAATTCTCTCCACTCCGTACCAAAGGCCCTCAAGTTCTGCGTAATCCCTCCAAACTCTCCCTATATACCTGTCAACAAGCTTCTTTATCTCATTGTGAAGCCAGGTTTTTGTGTGGACGCCGTTTGTGATCCCTTCTACTGGAATCTCATCTAGGGGAACACCATCCCATAGGTGCCTCCACATTTCTTTGGTTACCTTTGAATGGAGCCTGCTTACAGCGTTCACATAGCTCGAAGTTCTTATTGAGAGAAGGGTCATGTTAAATTGGTCTCCTTCCCTGCCCAAATTGAGGAACTCTTCCTTTGGAAGGCCTTCGAGGAATTTGGTAAGCCTCTTCTCAACTTCTGCTATGGGGAATTTATCATGTCCGGCTGGCACGGGGGTATGGGTCGTGAAGATTGTTGTGCCCCTTACAATGGTTAGAGCCTCCAAAAAGTTTAAGCCTTCTTCCATGTACCATGCTATTCTTTGGAAGTTTGCAAATGCAGGATGTCCTTCATTGAGGTGTATAACTGCTGGTTCAATTCCCAGTGTCCTTAAAAGCCTCATTCCACCGATACCCAATAGTATCTCCTGCTTTATTCTCTTGTCTATTTCAGCATTATAGAGGTAGTCGCATATGGTTCTATCATCGGGTGAGTTCTGAGGAACATCAGTATCGAGGAGATACAGCTTTACTCTGCCAACATTGACTTCAAAGGCCCTTGCATACACGATTCTATCCTCTATTGGAACTTCTATGAGAATTTGTTCCCCTTTCTCTGTAGTTAAAGGCTTAATGGGCATTTCTTCTGGGTTGTACTCTGGAAAAACTTCTATCTGTCTTCCATCTTTGTCGATTTCTTGTTTAAAATATCCGTGCTTGTAGAGAAGGCCAATCCCGATAAATGGTATCCCCAAATCACTGGCTGTTTTTATATGATCACCAGCAAGTATTCCAAGCCCACCGGAGTAAATTGGGAGGCTTTTGCTTATTCCATACTCCATGCACAAGTATATCACTGGTTCTTCCCATTTTGGATAATTTGTTGAAAACCATGTGCTTTCGGGGCGCATATAATGTCTGAACTGATCAATGACAAGTTCATACAAGTTTATGAAATCATCATCTTTTGAAAGTTCCTCTAATCTCTCTTCGGGAGTATCGAGGAGAAGTTTAACGGGGTTCTTATATTCCCGCCAATGGCCAGGATTTATTTTTTCCCAAAGTTTTGTGGCTCTTCTATTCCAGCTCCACCAGTAGTTATACGCGAGATCCAAAAGACCCTCCAAATTTTCCGGGAGTTTTGATTTTATTTGATTAACAACTGTCTCCATGTTATCACCCCATGAGTCCATGCAAGTTTGTTACTCATTCGCGGTGATACATTATAAGGATTTTGGAGAAAATAAAAGCGACGGGAGAACTCACCTCAAGACTTTTTTGGGTCTTCTTTTTGCTTCCTCTATGCTCTTGGATATTTCTAGTCCAGGAATTGAGAATATCTCCACTAGGGGTGGAACGTCTAAATTATGCTTCCTAAGAAGATCTTTTTGCAACTAAAGGTTTCCCCGGTTAATTTCTTTTTAATTTTCTTCAAAACCTTTAAATGGAATGTTCTCATATTACCATTTTGGTGATCTCTATAGAATCCAAGACAGTGCTCAATATAAGCAGGTTCATTGTTTTCCTTGGACTTGTAACGGCTCTCCTCTATCA
>JAGGWM010000068.1 GCA_021157445.1 Thermococcus sp.
CGGATGAAGATTTGAAGATAGAAAGTTTTGATATTCAAAAAATGAAAGAATTTCAGCGAGAAGCTATGAGAGTAATAAACGCTCTTGTTACAAACTCAATAATGTTCCTCAAGGGAATCAATCAAGATATGTATGACATACTTGTAAAAAATGGCATATACTTAATTAAGCAAATTGTAGAGTTAACTGAGGCACCTGAAGGAATAGATTCCGCAGTTTGGAAGAAAATTAGAGAAGATGCCAAAAGAATTATGGGAAATTGTGATTTATAAAGAACAAAAACTGAGATACATATGAGAACTAAAAACAGCATGGAATTTGGAAGAAATGCGGTAACCCTGCGATGCTTTGCGCTTTATTCCCTACCGGGGACACCCAACAGTAGCCATGTAGCTACGCTTCGCTCCGCCCAAATAGGTTAACAGAGCCAAATCATGCAGTCTTCTTCAGCTTTACAACCTGTTTTGCAAACTCTTCAAGAACTTCCTTTCTCTTACCCTCAAAGAACTTTATTGAACCTGCAAAGCTGTGCCCACCACCTTCTACTCCAGCATCAGGGAGCTTTTCCTGAAGGATTTTTATTATCTCGTTGAGGTCAAAACTATAAACCTGCATCCCGTCGCTTGCCCTGACAACCGCAAAATCTGGACCATAAGCGAGGGTTAAAATTGGAGAATCTTCTCCATACTGCTCCTTAAAGTAGTCGTGAATTAGTCCGCTCAGCTTCCCTGGGGATGGGTATTCAAACTTTGGAGCATATAGCTCCACATCAATGGTGTTAAACCTTATTCCGTTGGGCAGTACAACGCTCTTGACGTGAGGCAAAGAGGCCTTAAGGGCTTTCTCCTGCTTTGCCTTTACCTCAGGGTAGATTGAATCTATTAGCTTTCTGTGCCTCTGCAGATTGCCGGTAAGGAGAAGGAGCTCATCTATAATGCCGTGTCCATCCATGAACTTCCAGTAATAGGCTTCATGATCAATTACTTCCGCTATTTTCTTTAGGTCTTCTTCCTCAAGCCCTTTGCTTTCCTTGGCTATTTTGAGATACTGCTGAAACTCCGGAGCGTCACTCCTATCTCCGGTTCCAGCTATAGCGGGAAGATGCTTTATTTTCTCCTCAACTGGGGGATAAATAAATCTAGCTATTTCCGTTGCAAGCATTCCAGCCGTCAGCTCATAGTAGCCGCGTTTAACTAAATGAGGATTAACGTGAACATCTACGTATTCATCAACTGCAGCTTTATCCTCGCCGATGAAATCCCTTGGATCATGGTGGTCAATAACAACTATTGGGACACCGTAGGCTTTTATACGCTTGTAAGCCGGAATATCCTCTGTTGTTCCTCCGTTATCGACTATCACAAGGAGCGGAAGCGGATCTCCAAAGCGCTCATGATCCTCTATCATAAAGATTATGTCCTTGAGAACGTCTTCAAGTTCATAAAACGGAGCCCTGCTTGGTCTTCTCTTAAAGAACTTCCACTTGGCTTGAGGATCTGGGGAGATCTCCTCAAGGAGGGGCACTATAGCGTATTCAAGGGCTAAACCAGCAGTGTATCCATCCGTATCTGCGTGGTGTCTCACTATTATGGGTCTTCCCTCAAATATCGCCTTTCTTATTATAAACGCAGCTTTCATAATTTTTGGTTTAAGCTTCTCCAAGACTTCACTTTCAACTAAAAAGCCAACATCTTCAGGTTGCGCCCTTTGGTTAAGCTCTTCTTCTATCTTTTTCTTAACCTCTGCCGCATCTGGGCCCCAGAGACGGGACATGTCACTTATTTCTATTTGAATTTCTCCCGCGTGAAATGAGACCTTTCCAATGACCTCCACTATGTCCCCAACTTCAATAGTAGGATAAGCCCTAACACCGGGAGCTTCAAAGGCAGCTGCCCAAGTTATACCCGTTCCATCCGTTATCGTGAAGACCGTTGGACCACCTGTTACTTGTATTTGAGTTACCTTACCCCTAATCCTGACGGTTTTTCCTGCCATTTCCTTGGTTAATGCTCCAATATCCGTGACTGAAAGCTCTTTCCTAACGACTATCTCCTTGTAGTGCCTCAAAGCGGATTCTATAAGGTCTATTTCTTTCTTTTCGGGCCTAACATCCAAAACCTGAACAAGAATTTCCTCCCCAGGGGTGTAGTCTTTCTTTCCAAGAAGGTCTTTCCTTTTTATCAGCCCTGTAACATGTGGATTAAGCTTTACAAACACTCCAAAGCGCTCTACCCTCTCTATGACACCTTTGTAGACCTTACCAATCTCAACATCCTCATAGTCACAGGTCTTATCGAGGACGTAAACCACCTTATACTTCCTCTCACAGTCCGGACATACCCATGAAGTCTCCATTCCAGGTTCCCAAGGCTCCTTAACCTTTCCACAAATGTCACAAGCTAAAACCCTTCCGGTTCCTCCACATGTTGGGCAGGTATCATAGACCGGAACAACCCCTTTCCCATGGCACTCTGGGCAGGGAATCTCATCAACTTCCTCCTCCACACCAAAGTAATCCAGATTGCGGTAACCTTTGAGCTTATCACCTATCTTAAAATCTGCTGGAACATAACCCCATCCTTTGCAGACCTCACACTCTTTCTCGCCACTTTTTATTTTCCCGGTACCATGACACTCAGGACACTCTTTAACTACCATCTCGCACACCTCTTACAAAATTAGCATTATTCTCATCTAATGAGACCACCTTCTCTAGGCTTATAACTCTTTCTTTCATTCCTCTTTGGCAAAGAGTACCCAGAAGCTAAACATAGAGAGA
>JAGGWM010000089.1 GCA_021157445.1 Thermococcus sp.
CGATTTTTTGCCTGTCAAAGGCCATTTCTCTGCCCTCCCTCTTTTTTATTTAAGCCGGAAGGAAAAATCAAAAATTCGTAAAAGGGGATATTTTTAAACTTTTCCCTCACTCCGCCTTTGCAAATACTTCATCATAAACTCCTTCATCTATTTCCTTCTGCACTTCTCTTGGGTCTTTACCTTCCACGGTAACTCCCATGCTTAGTGCCGTCCCTATAACCTCCTTGGCAGCGGCTTTTAGATCAGCAGCAAGCATTTGTTGCTTCTTTGCCTTTGCTATCTTGATTACCTGCTCCATTGTTAAATTGCCCACGATATTTCTTGTTGGCTCGCTTGAACCCTTTTCAAGCCCAAGCTCCTTCTTTATAAGCTGGCTTACTGGAGGAGTACCAACTTCTATCTCAAATTGTCTTGTCACTGGATCTACAATGATCTTGACCGGAACCTGCATTCCAGCAAAATCTTTTGTTGCCTCGTTTATCCTATCAACTACTTGCTTAACGTTCAGTCCCAGTGGACCAATGGCTGGACCCAATGGAGGACCAGGAGTAGCTTTACCACCCTCAACCAACACTTCAACAATTTGCTTCTTTGCCATCCTCTTCACCCCTCTACTCCTCTGAGCGTTTGCTTATAAGCCTAACGTATTCTCCCCTAACTGTAACGGGGATTGGCACTATGGCCCCAATGAGCTCAACAACAATTTCATCCTTTGCTTCATCAACTCTGACAACCTTGGCCTTTTCTCCCTTAAATGGGCCGGCAATAAGCTCGACAATGTCTCCAGGTTCAAATCCACTTACCGCAGGCTTCTCCTCAAGGAAGTGCTCTATCTCACTAAAGGCTATCTCACCGGGCAGAGTTCCTTTTGCATGTCTGATGCCTCTAATTGCTTCGTCCACTACGGCTTTCTCTGCAGCTTCAACAAAGATGTATCCCCTAACCTTAGAAGGAGCCAAAATTGCTCTAATAGGGAGGTTGTAGGTCTTTGCCTTACTGTAGATGAGCTTAGCGGTGTTTTCTTCCTGTCCAACTGTTACCCTTACTGCAAATATCTTCGACTCCATCTCTACCACCAAAACGTTTATGCCCCACCTTCAATTAATGCACCAATAATGTGGATAAACATGCCAATAAGGCCTATTAAAATAATCCCAATGCCCGTTATCTTGGCAGCAAGCTTATACTCCTTCCAGCTTGGCTTTTTGGTTACAAGGAAAACTCTCTTCGACTCAGATATGAAGTTTTTAAACTTTTCCGTGTAGCTCTCTGCCATCTTTAACACCCCTCACGACTCTCAGACTTGACTATTCCTCGACTATTTAAAAGTTATGCTTAATATCTTTTCAAGTTTATTTATAAAGTTAAGGGAGAACAAAAAGCTAAAGAAGTTAAAACAAAATTAAAGCTCGGTTAAATCAAGCTTAATAACTTTCTTTTCTTCCTCAGGGGAATATGAAATCTCAGATTCTTCAACAACGGCATATGGAGAGCTAACTCCTGTTACAACCACCATTACCCTAATGGTCTTTTCAAGATCTGGATCAAGCTGTATTCCCCATATTACCTGTGCCTCTGGATCAAGCTTGCTGGTGACGAGCTCAATTATCTGTTGCGCCTCTTCAAGCTTAACATCGCTTCCCGCGATGCTTATCAACGCTCCTTTGGCACCGCTTATGTCAACGTCAAGCAATGGGCTGTTTAATGCCTGTGTTGCGGCCTCTAAAGCCCTCTTTTCACTATCGCTTTCACCAATACCAATCATTGCAATACCGCCGTCTTTCATGACAGCCTTAACATCCGCAAAGTCAAGGTTAATTAGGCCTGGCTTTGTGATGAGTTCTGTAATACCCTTAACGGCTTGAACGAGAATTTCATCTGCAACTTTAAACGCCATGTGAATTGGCAAGTTGGGAGCGACTTCCATAAGCTTGTCATTTGGAATAACAATAACAGTGTCGCTATTCTTCCTGAGTCTTTCAAGGCCATATTCTGCGTTTTTAATTCTCCTTATGCCTTCAACGGTAAATGGAAGCGTTACTACAGAAACGGTTAGAGCACCCATCTTCTTTGCCAGCTCGGCAACTATTGGAGCGGCACCGGTTCCAGTTCCTCCTCCAAGACCGCAGGTTATAAAGACCATGTCCGCTCCTTCAAGGGCATCTCTAATTTCTCTCTCGCTTTCCTTTGCGGCCTCTTCACCAACTTTTGGGTTGTTTCCAGCACCAAGTCCTCTTGTAAGTTCTTTACCAATGAGTATCTTTTTGTGAGCTTTTATCTTTAAAAGATCCTGGGCATCAGTGTTAACTGCAATTATCTTGGCTCCTTGAATTCCAACTTCCATCATTCTATTAACGGTGTTACAGCCCGCACCACCAACACCGATGACATATATCTTTGCCTGCACTTGCTCCAGTATTCTCTTAAGTTCTTCATCAATATCAGAAGCTGGAGCTTGTACTTCGACTGGGACATTTGTCTCAGCGGAGGTTCTTTCTATTGCATTTTCAATTAGTTTCAGCATTGTTTCACCCTCCCAATTGATAACAGTTCTAAATGTTTTTTCACATTCTCTACATATATAAACCTTAGCCAAATTAGTTAAGCCGATATTTAAATGTGTACTTTTAAAGCTTTAAGCATTTCGATTCTTCTATTAATCCTTGATAAACTCCAAGCCCAACTCCTCAGCCAAGTCCCTCGCAAGCTGCTTTGTTTCTCCTTTGCTCCCCTTCCGGTCGACATAAATTGCATCAACTCTTCCTGAAGTTCTTTTTATGGCCTTAACGAGCATTTCCCTAGACAGAGGATGGGCGTATTTTGCAGCTATGTGAGAAAAAGCAATATCCGAATTCAATGCTGTTTTTGTTTGTTTGGGAGCATAATGGCCTCCACCAATCCCGACCGCTGTTTTGAACTTACTTTTTTGATAATTCTCCAGCACATGTACAATTGTCTCCGCAACTATTTCCCCAGCTTTATCGTTCCTCCATTCCTCTTCACTGGAACCAATTTCTATAAAAAGAGAAGGCACTTCAAGCTCACTCGGACCGTGATGTGTTGCTTCGTAACATACTATCCAGTCTAGTGTATTTAACTCATATAACTTTAGAAGTGCAAGCTTCATTGCCCTAGGTTCCGCAATAGCCAAGCTCTCATCTCTTCCCCCATACATCGCCTTTCTCCAGTTTCCAGTTACGTGAGTAGTTAACGCTGGGAGCTTTTGCTGACTTGAATGCCTAGATGCAAAGATTATTATCTCTGGAGTTATGTTGAGCTGTTTTGCTATCTCTCTGTCCAAGTTATCGTAATATATCATTTCTCTATCTGTCGTTAGTAGAATAGCATCTTTCCAACGATAAACTTGACTCCCATCGAATTCCTTTTCCGTCTCCTTAAATCCAAAATGTTCAATCAACTTATGCTTAATGTTCATTGACGCTAGATCAACGCTGGTTGTCATTATAATCTTCATCCATTATCCCCTATGATACATTGAGTTTTAGCATAAAAATCTTAGCATTCTGGATATCAAAAATCATCCAGCTCTACGATCTATGAGGTAATGCAAATCTTGTCCAGATGTCTCGAATTTGGCTAAAAATACACATATTTCCAGAAAATTTCAATTTTGGGCCAGTACGATCAAAAACTAATGATTTACGGGCAAGTAAAAGTTTATGACCGTAAAGTATATAACGGGACATAAATACAAAACAAATACAGTAATGTATATTAAATTATTTGAATGTACAAAAAAAGGAGATGTGAAAAATGAAGTGGAAAGCAATTGGTTTAATATTTGTTTTGGCCCTTAGTTTGATTGTTTCGGGCTGTACACAAAAAGAGACACAAACTCAGACAACCCAAGCCCAAGAAATAACAATATATACCGGCGGAACTGGTGGAGTTTACTTCCCCCTCGGTTCCAAGTATGCCGAGATCTTGACTAAAAACGACGTCCCGGCTAAGGCCGTTACGAGCGGTGCAAGTGTAGCAAACGCAAAGGCAATTGGAGATGGAACCGCTCAGGCCGCAATTCTCCAGAACGATGTAGCTTACTATGCCTACAACGGTCTCTATATGTTTGAAGGGCAGACAATAAAAAACATTAGAGGAGTTGCCGCCCTCTATCCAGAAACAATCCAATTTATTGTTAGAGCAGACAGTGACATTAAGACACTTCAAGACTTGGCTGGGAAGAAAGTGGCTATTGGTGCCCCGGGAAGCGGAACTGCCGTTGCTGCAGAGCAAGTACTTAGGGCAGCTGGCGTATGGGACAGCATTGAGAAAGTCAACCAAGATTTCAATGAAGCTTCACAAAGCCTTAAGCTAGGCCAAGTTGACGCAGCCGTTATAGTATCTGGAATTCCAACACCATCGGTTAACCAAATAGCCGTGCAGACACCAGTTAGAGTTCTCCCAATTCCAGATGACATCCTTAACAAGCTCAAACAACAAGGTTACATATTCTATGTTAGACAGGTTGTTCCAAAAGGAACTTACAACGGGGTTGAAGAGGACACTCCAACTCTAGCCGTTAAAGCAATGCTTGCCGTAAGTGCCGACCTTTCGGAAGATACGGTTTACAAGATGACCAAGATACTCTTCGAAAATGTGGATCAACTTAGGGCAGTTCACCAGAAAGCCCAGCTCATAAGCCTAGAAACAGCCCTTGACGGTATGAGCATACCACTTCACCCCGGAGCCATAAAGTACTACGAAGAGAAAGGCCTAAGCGTTCCAGAAGAACTTAAAGGGTGAATCTTTTGAGAAGGTTTCTTTTTTTGCTTCCTTTTCTTATAATACTTCTTTTTCCCGTGAATGTTCTTGTAATAAGTGATGGAGCTCACTCCTATGTGGGCCTTCTCGGTGAAAAGGAGATAAAGATTGCCTACATTCATAGTGTCCAAAGAAGTGAAATCATAGAAGAGCTTAAAGTCAACAAAACAGGTCTTTATGGTATTGGAATGTGGTGGAAGGACTTTGGGGCTGGTCTACCAGAGGATATCCAGTACTCAGAAAATGGGTATTATGTTAAGAAAGTTAATATTCCCCTTGGAAAGAGTCTCAGCTTTTGGTTTATTCCTCTGAACCACGCAAAAATTAGCGTGAACGAAGAGGTTATATTATCTCCAACCAAAGAAACCCTTGTGAATTTTAATGTGAAGAAATGTCCACTTATACTTGCAATTGTGAGGAGGTGCTGATATATGGAAATCGAAGAAAAATTTGAAAAAGCAGAGGAAATCGTGCTAGAAAAAACAAGAACCCTTCCTCCAAAACTCGAGAATGTGATAAAGATAGCCGCAATTTTAATAGGCATCTACGAAATCCTCTTCATATTCAATTTCAACTACACTCTCTACGATCTCTTCTCAAAAATGGGAATAAGCATTGCTCCGCTAAAGATAACCTTCCAGACAAAGCAGGGAGAAGCCTTTGTACTGGCAATGATCCTCTTGATAACATACCTTCTCTATCCAATAAAGAAAAAGGAAGAATACCTCAAAAAAATCCCATGGTATGACTATATCTTAGCAGTACTTGGAGTTATCTCTTCAATGTACCTGTTCTTTGTATATCAGAGGTACGCCACATATGCGGAGGTATATATGATCGATGTCGTTTTTGGCGTGATGGCGATAATACTAGTGCTGGAGGCAACAAGGAGAGTGCTTGGATGGGTTCTTCCACTTGTTGTAGTTGTGTTTTTGCTCTATGGAATAAACAACATAGGTTTTAACTGGATCAGGTTTACCCAACAACTGTATTTTGATGAAGGAATTTTTGGGATACCATTCTTCGTCATGACAATTTATGTCTTTGCTTTTGTGTTCTTTGGAGCATTTTTGCTAAAAATTGGAATAAGTGATTACATAACGGAATTCATGATATCCCTCTTTGGTTCCCGTCCAGGAGGACCAGCAAAATCTGCAGTTATCTCAAGTGGGCTAATGGGAACCGTAAGCGGCTCAAGCGTTGCCAACGTTTTAACTACAGGAACTTTCACGATACCCTTGATGAAAAAAGCTGGTTACCCTCCCGAGGTTGCAGGAGCCGTTGAACCTGTTGCCTCCACTGGCGGACAGCTAATGCCCCCTATAATGGGTGCAGCCGCTTTTATTATGGCCGAATTTCTTGGGATTCCCTATAACAAGTTAATCATAGCAGCCGTGCTACCCGCTTTAGTTTATTATTCAGGCGTTTATCTGTTTATAGACCTAGAAACAAAAAGACTTGGACTAAAAGGAATGCCAAGAGAGAAATTCCCACCTCTTAACTACTTCATCAGAAAACTCTACATACTGCTCCCAATAGCCGTTATTACAGTGGCACTAGTTTGGGGAATACCTCCGCACATATCTGCAATTTCTTCTCTAGGAATAGCAATCTGGGTTGCTTGGATATCAAAGGACAACATCAAAGGACATGAGGGCATTTACGTAGCTTCAGTAATAATGACCACAATCCTTATGTTCACAGGCAGAGAAATCGCATCACCTGTGACGATAATCCTTATTCTGCTTGCATTATCTTTAATAGTATTATCTTTTTCAACCAGACTATTGGAGTTTAACGAAAAGTTGTACATAAGCTTGCTCTTTATTCTGTTTATAGCTCTAACGAAATACCTAGGGATGAGAAAAGAACAGATACTGCTGATGAGTGGTGTCATGGGGATAGTTTTCTCGCTAATAGTTGGTTACATCTCAAAAAGCGAGGACGGTAAAAAAATGTACTCAGCCACCTATGAATCTATGATTGATGCTGGAAAAACAAGCACAAGTGTAATGCTGGCAGCAGCAAGTGCTGGGCTCATCCAAGGGGTGCTTACAATGACGGGATTAGTGACAAGTTTGGGATACAAGTTAATTGACCTAACAGCAGGAAACCTTTGGCTTTTACTCATGCTGACAATGATATTCAGCTTAATCTTGGGAATGGGTGTGCCAACAACGGCAAATTATATCATAACATCTCTCGTGGCCGCCCCAGCAATATACAATGCGGTCTTAGGACTACAGCCATATAGCTCTCCAGTTCCAGGGTTTACGACTCCAATAGCCCTCCTAGCTGCACACTTCTTTGTATTCTACTTTGGAATACTAGCCGATGTCACGCCACCAGTAGCTTTAGCCTCCTATGCAGGCTCAGCTTTAGCGGGAGGGGACTTCTGGAAGACAGCAATGAATGCCGTAAAATATGCATTGGCAGGATATATTGGACCCTACATATATTTCACCCATCCAGAGATGTTCTTAATAACCGTAGAAAATTGGACGGCAACAACAGTCCTTCAAGTACTTTACGACTTTGGGGCTA